>CAXFTV010000509.1:0-6246 GCA_964005845.1 uncultured bacterium | reverse complement strand
GTTGATGGGCCCCTCGAAGTAATCAAAACGCTCCCAGTAGCGCTCCAGCTTGCGCCCGAAGTAAAGCATCCGGTCCACTGTGAAATAATCTGCATAGCGATGCCCGTTGTTATCGGGCCGCAATTTGTAAGCAGGCGGCACTACGGCGAAAATGCGCTCGGCCTGTTCGACAAAATCGACCCATGGCCGGACCTTGAGCTTGTGGACCAGGTAGCCCCCTTCCACGGCGGCCAGGGCTTCGGCGGCAGCGCGCTCGGGGCTCATATCTATGGACCAGAACGCCGCCTCTACCTGCTGGCGGCACTGCGGTCCTAGCAGGCGATGCGCGGGCACCCCCAGGGCCTTTCCAAGGATGTCGTAAATCGCCTCCTGCAGGGGTTCGGGATCGTTTCCAAGGAGGAAATCGAGTGGATTTTTGCCGCTATAGCGCGGCAGCATTGCGCGGTAGTCGCCGCCCTCGCCGATGCCGACTATACCCTCATCGGTAAATGCCCTGTAGACGAAGGTACGCTCGGCGCCGCCCATGTGGGCGGCCATGGGCTCTTTGACCCGCTCTTTCCACGGGATGACCAGTTCGATCGCTTCGATATGGGTTATCTTCACAATCCAACCCCCAAGCATTTTTTCCACATACTTAATTCGGCATCCTGGCGTATTGTTGAGGCAAAAAACGGATCGACTACTTTTCCCTTTTAGCTCAAAAAAACTAGATCTTTACCGCTTTGATCCGGTTGTTGAAGAAATCGCTGACCAGCAGGATATCATCTCCGTAAAAGCACAGACCTTGCGGCCTATTCAGGCCGCCCTGAACGGCTGGCCCTCCCGTGCCCCGATCCCCCCCTTCCCCACCGCCGGCGATAGTCTCCAGGGTCCCGTCCGCAGCGACCCGGCGAACGCGATTATTGCCCGTGTCCGAAATGTAGATCACCCCATCTTTTGCAAGGGCCAGACCATAGGGCTGCTCGAGCCGGGCTTCGCTGGCCGGGGTGCCATCGGCAGAAAAACCCGCCTGGCCGCAGCCTACTAGGGTTGTGATGATTCCCGCCGCATCCACTTTGCGAACGACGTTGGGTCCGCTGTCGGTAAAAAACAGATTGCCATCAGCGTCGAAGCACAGCGCCGTGGCCGTGGTGATTTGGGCCTCCACGGCCCTTCCGCCATCACCGCTATATCCCTGGATACCAGTGCCGGCAACGGTCGTTATAATGCCGCTGATAGCATCGATCTTGCGCACCCGGCCCGCGACTCCGTCGCTGATATAAATATCATCGCCCGGACCGTGCGCCACCGCGTGCACATCGATAAAACAGGCTCCAATGGCCGCTCCACCATCGCCGAGATCCCACTGGAAGGCGGTGCCGGCCAGGCACCGAATAATGCCATCCTTTTCCACCCGGCGCACGTGCGCGTGCCGGGTGTCGGCAATTACCACCCGCCCTTGAGAATCGACGGAAACATCTTGGGGATTGCACAGATAGGCCTCGAGCGCCGGCCCATTATCGCCCCCGTAGGCCCTGGCCCCATTGCCGGCCACGGTGCGAATGGTGCCGCTGTGTGGATCAATTGCTCTGATGCGCTGGTTGAAGGTATCAGCAATGAAAATATGACCATCTGGTCCCACCGAGATTCCCATCGGGCAGCATAGGAAGCCCTTGTTAGCGAGTTCGCCGTCGTGCACGCTGGTACCTCCCAGCAGGGTCGTCACAATACCCGTTTGGCCATCGTAGCGGCGCACCCGGCCGGAACAATCGCAAAACAATACCGTCCCGTCGGGATCGGCCCAGATACCTGCTTCACAGGAATTGCACCGGGTCTCGGAACCGGGCAGACCCTCTTCGCCAAATCCGGGAACCCCCGTGCCCACCAGGGTGCTCACCAAACCGGTCTTCGCCTCTACTTTGCGCACCCGGTAACCGTATTTTTCGCCGACATAAATATTGTCGTAGACATCCAGAAAGAGGGCATCCGGCATCAGCGTACCGGCTTGGGTAGCCGGTCCCCCATCGCCGTTAGAAGCGGGCAAACCCGTCCCCAGGACGGTGGTGATGACACCGCTTTCCATGTCTATCTTGCGGATGCGATGGTTGGAATTATCGCACACGTAGAGGTCCCCCTTTGAGTCGAAGGCCAGGTGCTCGGGATGAAAAAAACCGGCATCGCTCGCTGGCCCCCCGTCGCCGTGGTATCCTCCCAGGGTCAACCCGCCCCAGTCCTCCAGCCCCTTGCCGGCAAAAGGCCGGCTGGTACCGCGCTCGGAAGGATAATGGCGTGCATCGATGCCGGCGAAATGTTCGATCAGGCCGCTGCGGGCATCCACCCGCTTGATGGTGTTGTTCCACTCGGCTGATAGGAAGAGATCTCCCCTTTCGTCTATGGCCATACCGACGACGACGTCAAACTCGGCCTCCAGCGCCGGGCCGCCATCGCCGCCGCGGCCGCGCCTACCCGAACCGGCGACGCGGGTGATGATGCCGCTCTCGTAGTCGATCTTGCGAATGGTATTGTTGTGCAGATCGGCGACGTAGAGGTTGCCATCCCCGTCCTGGGTAAGACCGTGGGGACCGGCTAGTCGAGCCTGGGCGGCGGGGCCGCCATCGCCACGGGCACCCGGCACCCCATCCCCGACAAAGGCATGCAGAATCCCCTCCCGGTCGATGCGCCAGAGGCGATTGGCAAAAAAATCGGTCACGATCAGATCGCCGTCGGGACGCCGCACCACCCCGACCGGCCAGCCCACGTGAGCTTCTTTTGCGGGGACGCCGACCTGGTGTGGGGCCCCGGCTATAAGGGCGATATCGCCCGTGGCCAGATCCGCGAATAATCTAGCTAAATCCAACTTGATACCCCTCTTTCCACCTTGCTTTTTTAAGGCCCTCTTCGATCGCGTGCTAGCTCATCCCCCTTTGGGGGCAATCCGCTCAGCCTCCAGACCTTCGGGGCGCACGAAATCCCGGTAGCGCGTCTGCACTTCCAAACCGTTCAAACTGCGGCTGAAACCTGCCTTTTTATCAAATTTCCGCACCTCTATTTCCAGAGAATTTTCCCCCTGTCTAAGGGCGTCGACCGGCAGTTTGTAGCGGAACCAGTGGGCCGACATGCCCAGAGGGGCCTGCACCTGCATGGATCCGGCCAGTTGCACCTGAATGCTGAGGGCGCGCTCGTCGCTGATTTCCGCTTCCTCCCAGGGCAGAACGCGTCCATTGAAGCGAAATTCGATATCGTCCTCAATGCAGAAAAACGAAAAGCGCAGGGTGAGGATTGGAGGACGCATCTCGCCGTCACTTCTGGCGCTCTCCAGATCATCGGCGACCCAGATATTGGCGGCGTGTGTCGCCCCTTCTGCCAACTCTATGGGCAACTGGCGCTGCGGCGTGGTCGTGGGCTGGTCCATGGCGCCTTCGCGCGGTGCCAGGAGATAGCGTTTGTCGCGCCGTGCCTGGACCTCGGGAAAGGCTACCTCGCGCAGAATTTCGTACTCCCGGGTGCTCAGTGGCCAGGGCAGATAGCCGTGGTACATCCCGGCATATCCCTGCACCAAAAGGTTCTGGCCCAGGGCCCGGTACATCTCTATGCTGGGCAGCCCGACGCGCTCGTCGTAAATTCTGCGCGGCGGCCGAAAATAAGCTGCGCCTCCCGCCGCTCTGGCCGCCGCGGGCAACCAGGGCGCTTGAATGCCCGTATCGGTAACCGCATCGCCGTCCTGCCCCACCACGTAGTCTATAGAGCCCTCTTTGAGCCAGGCCTCCACATCCAGACCTATTTCCAGATTTTCTTCCCTTTTGAGATGGACCCGAGCCATAATGGAAATTTGGCGTCCCTGCCGCTGGCCGATCTGCGTGGCCAATTCCCGCACGCGGCCGACAAAGCGGTTCATCAATGGGGTATTCTTTTCGATTTCGGCCCCTTTGAAATAGTATCCATCAAACATGAAGTCCAGCTCTATTCCGTCGGCCTCGTAGTCTTCCAGGACCTCGCGGATCATGGCCAGTTTGTTCTGGCACACCAGTTCGTTGGCGTAGTCGTAACACCATTGCGCCCGGCCCTCCTCGCCGATGCAGACTGCGGCCTCGTGCTCCCACTTGAGCAAACCGCAACGGTCTCCTCCTGGCGCGGTGCTGTCCTGCAATTTCAGACTTGGAAATACCGCCAAGCCCATTTCGCGCCCTCGTCCGATGACTTCGCGCAACTGGTCGGTGCCCAGTTCCTTGCCGGCTTCCACCATGCGCATAATGCGCCAGTCAATATAACCTTCCCACACTTCCTTCATCTGCCCGACCACGCGGCCGACCTTGCTATCGTGGAAGTACACATCGCCGTATCCCAATCCCAGAACCAGCAGATCCACCCCGGTGCCCAGGACTTCGTCTACCGGCCACTGCAGCATGTGGATACTGGCCGGGGGCTCGATCCTCTTGGCGTGAAAGTGATGCGCGTCATTGTAGTATACCAGGCGGGGATTTTTCATGCTTTTAGCTCCTCCAAATTTATGTGCCTTTTTTGCGAATTAGGTGTAGCCCATTTAACTGGCTAGGGATTATTAGCGGGGGAAAACCTGCGCAAACAATAGATTTCAAAGTTCCAGGGCCCGTACCGCCAGGCAAATTTGCGAGACTTTGAATGCTATCCCGCAATGATAATAGCACATTGGCAAGAGCGCCCTTCCTGGTTGTCCCCCGCTGGTTAGACGCCAGTGATTATAGCAGATCCCCATTCACGCAGCAAGCCCAAAAAGACCTGGCTTCCAGTCCCCGAACATGGTTTCAGTGCACGGCTTCGGTGCCGATGCGGCAAAAACCTTCGGCAAAGCGACATGCAGACATATTGGCGGTTATCTGCGCCTCCAGGGCGCGGTAACGAGCCAGAATCTCGTATTGTTCGGGCAGGGGGGGTTGCGCCGCCAGTTTTTTTAAGGCCTCCAGCTTGCGTTCGATGGTAGCGCTAATGTCCACGTAGAACTCGGGCAGAAATTTGGTCACCGGGCCGGTGCCCAACTGGGCTTCATAACACACCAGTTCCGCCGCGGCACAGGGGGGATGCTCGGTCTCGATGCCAGGGACGCCGCAATAGCGCGCGCCCCAGATCACCGCCTGGGTAGCCTCGACGTGATCGGGGTGGAGAATATCGCCGACCCAATGAGTCAAAATCAGATCGGGCTGAAAAGCGCGAATCGCGTCGATGATCTGCAGCCGCCGCCCCTGGTCGAGCAGCAGCGGACTATCGCCAAAATCAAAGCAATCCACAGAGGCGCCCACCAAAGCGGCGGCGGCCTGGATCTCCTCTTTGCGGATGTCCTTGATCCGTTCCCGGCTGGGAACTGGATCGCGGGCCCACAGCGCCGGGGATTCACAGTTTTCACCGTAACTCAAGCCGTGGATATGGACCCGGGCACCGGCATCGGCTAAGCGGGCGATGGTACCGCCGGCACGGGAGCAAAAATCAGCCGCGTGGGCACTGAAAACCAGCACCTTCTTGCGCTCTAAAAACATGATATATCTCCTTTAAAAATGGTGCGAAAATACCGGCACGTAATTGCCGGTTCCCCCCAGGGCAAAATCCACCAGCATCCAGAATCCCGAACAGCTGATCTGCCCGAGGATGAAACCCAGGAAAAGGGGCCGCAGTTGCCGGTACAATTTTATGCCGCCGTATTTCAACACGATCGCCTTGACGACCGATCCCAGAAAAATTCCAAACCAGCATCCCGATGTCATGTTGGTCGAGCTAATGGCGAAACCCAGGTAGTGGGTCGGCCACCAGAGAAAGTGATGTCGGGCCCAAATTAATAACCACATTACCCCGGCCCCGACGAAGGTGTACGCCAAGCGGGGGCCAATAACTTCAGGGCTGTCGATGAAGTTGACCGGATTGGTAATTTTATACCATATGAATTCACCCACGCCCCGACCCATGTGCTTGTAGAACCAACCGTCTAGATTGATGCCCCCGTGCTGGTATCCCAGCCAGATCACCAGGCCCACCGAAGTGAACAGAGCGACGACGATGGCCAGCAGCATGGCCCCCATGCCCTGGTGCGCTACGCTCAGAGTACCTTCCATGAATATTTCTATTTCCCCCGGGATCGAATGCCCCACCATAGACTCCACACCCATCTGCAGTCTGGCGAGAATATGAAAGAGCCAGATGCTCACCGCCACATTCTGGCTGAGAAAATAAGACAGCCCGATGACGGTAAAATTGAGTAGGAATTCCAACCCGGTACTACGGGCAAAAAGGGGCAGGTAAACG
>CAXFTV010000508.1:0-4419 GCA_964005845.1 uncultured bacterium | reverse complement strand
TTGAAAAGGCACCCTAATTTAATCTTTAAAGCCCGTTTTAGGGCGTGCTATCCGATCTCAAAAAAATTTTATCCAAAGGAGCCCGAACATGGCAGACGAGCGAGTTTTCACCGGCGATTTCACCCGTAAGGAGTTCCGCGAACGCATGCAGCAGGGAACCATCAAGGCTGCCATCGTACCTATCGGAGCAACCGAACAGCACAACGAACACCTGGAGATGATTCACGACATTTTCCACTGCACCTACATGGCCGAGCAGGCCGCCAAACGGCTGCTCCCCCAGGTCGTGATCAGCACGCCGATTGGCATTGGGGTATCGGAGCACTGGATGGAACACATAGGCACCCTGACCGTGCGCCCGGAAATCTTTTGCGAGTATGTCTTCGACGTGTGCCGCTCGTTGCAACGCGCCGGCATTGAGAACATTCTCATCCTCAATGGGCACGGCGGCAATGTCAAACCCATGATGCGACGGATCTATGAATACCGCGACAAACTGGGTGTCAATCTGTGGTTCCAGTCCTACTGGGATGTGTACGAACACCAATTCGTGCAGTCGCTGATGGAGAGCAAGCGCCTCCCGGGCCACGCCTGCGAATTCGAAACTTCCACCATGCTTCACCTTGCTCCCGAACGGGTCCACAGCGAAGATCTGGATAACGAGTCAGCTGCTCTGGGGACGCGGGAAAAGGGGGAAAAACTGATAGAACCTGTAGTTTCGGGGGTGGCGCGGATTCTGAGTCAGATGATTGCGGGAGAAAAAATCGACCAGCCTACCGTCACTTTTGGTCCCGAGGGCCCCAATAATCTGGTTACGGGATTGCCGGTTTAGAGGCAAAACCCGGGCAAAACTGGGGTGGCAGGTCTGGTGCCTGCCACCCCTCCCTCACTGCGGCTAAGATAATCCCTTCAGCGAGGCCATCAGGGCCGTAAAATCACCCCGAGGGCATTCCATGGTTCCTCTACCAGCAAATCCACGGCTTCCGCGATTTTGTCCAGCGCAAATTGGTGGCTTATTAGGGGAGCGACCTGCAGCCGTCCGGATGCCATGGCGCGCAGACACTCCTCCATGTTGCGCTGCGTGGTCCACTCTACAAAAACGCGTGGATAGGTAGAACCGTATTCATAGGACTCGTCGTGATAACCGGGACCGGTGCGAGCGGCGCTGCGCACATCTACATTCCCCAAACCGGCGGCAAAAAGGTGACTGATATTGGCCCCTCCCACGATGGTGATCCGGCCCATGCGATGGCCATCGGGAGCCTGCTTCAAGCTCTGGTAAACCTGCTCGAAGGCTTCGGAGCCCTCCCCCCCGAAGGCGAGAATCCCAAAATCCATGCCAAATCCCCTGGTAAAGGCGGCAGCTCTCTCCAGCACATTTTCTTCCCCCTCCTGAACGGCTGCCTCCATTCCGGCCTGCTGCGCCCGTTCCAGGCGTAGGGGAAAGCGATCTACGCCCATCATATGACAGCCGGAAAGCTGACCCAGTTGGATGCAAAATTGGCCCACCGGCCCCAATCCCAGGACCATGCCATTCTCTCCGAAAAGCGGCTCAGTACGGCGAATGGCATTCAGCGCAGTCGCGGCCAGGTGAACGGAAGCCGCCGCCTCGAAGGGCACCCCTTCCGGCATCGCCGCACACAAATTCTGCGGTACGCAGGCATAATCGGCATGCAGGGCAAACCCTCCTCCCATACAGGCCACCTGTTGTCCGATGGCAAACTGTTCGACGCCCTTGCCCAAGGCCTGAACAATCCCGGCATTGGTATAACCAAAGGGACGTAGTGGCCGCTTGGAATCTGGTTTTTTTCGCAAGGCCCCAACCCGCCCCAATTCGGTACCCGGGCTTATCATCGAAGCCTTTACCGCAATCAGCACCTCTCCATCTTTGAGTTGCGGTACCTCTTCCTGCCGACAAACTCCTTTTCCATGCCCATCAATACAGGCGACTCTTCGCTTCATAAATCTGCCTTCCTTTCTGGTAGATATTTTAGCTGATGCCCCAAAGCCCCACTTGCACTACTGGCCCTGTCAAATGGTTTTAAGTCAGGTTTGCGTCCTTTGCTAGTTTTATTATCTTTGTCTATAGGCTCTAGCCTCAATTTCTTCCCCGACTTCCTCGCACCACCGAGCGCCAGCTTATGAGGGAATTCCCATGACCACTATCATTGCGGCTATTGCCGTGGGACTCATCCTGCTCTGGGGTGGGATTCTTGGTCTTTTCAAACTCGTCGACTCCTTTGAGCGCAAACACCTTCTTGGCCTCGGCGCCTATACCACCCTGGTCGCCGGTCTGGTAATGGGTCTTGTTCTTTTCACTGTTCAGGAACGCCAGAAAGAACACCAGCGCGAGATGGAAGCCCAAATAAAAGCCGTTACAGATCAGTTGAACGATCTGAGCAACAGAATGCTCGCCCAGCTTGAAGAAAAGGCCGACCTGACTGCTTCGGAATTTCAAATCCGCGCCAACCTGCAGCACGAAAAGGCGGACCACAAACGCACTCGGGAAGATCTGGCCCAGCAAGAGGCCGATTACGCTGGCTTAAAGAATGTGCTGGACCGAGAACGCAAAACCCAACGGCAGTACCAGGACGAACAAAACAATAAAATCGAGGACCGCTTCAAACAAGAAACCGAACGCTACCAGAAAGTCCAGGATTTCCTCGACCGACTCCAGCGCTCGACCCAAAATATGCAAAAGCAACTCGTCACCATCCAGGGCGAAGCCAGTAAATTGAACTCGGCGACTAACAGCTTGCAGGCCCAGCAAAATAAACTGCTCGGCAAGCTTACGAGCGCCCAGCAGGCACGCGACTTGAACACCCAGAAGACCGACGCCCTGGCCCGTAGCCTGCAGGCCCTGCACGAGACGTTAGAACCGACTATAGCTGCGGTCGACAGTCTCTATACTTGGAAAAAGAAATAATCCCCGAAAACTCATATACCAGGAGCATTTTATAACATGCAGTACAAAAGGTGTTTTTACGTTATGGCATTCTGCTCTTCCTATCTGCTAACCTCGTGCGGCGAGGATGAGCAGGCCATCATGATCGCAGACTTGCAGGGCGATCTGCACCAGGCCAGTTCCACTATCGACTCGCTGAACTATCAGGTGGATTCGGTAAATCTCCTGCTCGACGAAGCACGCGCCCGGGCCGATAGTCTGCAGCGAGTAGACGACGACCTGCTAATGACAGTACAGAGCCTCAACAAAGAAGTTAAGAAGTTCAAGAACCTCTACTTTGAACAGCAAAAGCAAAACAAGCAACTGGCAGCTGAAATCCAGCGCTTAAAAGTAGAAAAGAATGCCGATAGACAGGCCATTGCCGAATTGCGTTCGGAGGCCGACAGCCTCAACACCGCCTTGCTCGATGCCGCAACCAGCATCCGCCGCCAGAGCGATCACATCCGCCATCTCGAATCCGATCTAGCACAGGCCCAGGACGATCTAGAAGAACTCAGAAGAGCCCAATTTGAAGTACGGCTCCTGATCGCCACCGAGGAATTCCTCGAAGAGAATGGTTTCCTCAAATCCTCCAGACCCTTTGGACGCGCTTTCCGCAAATCCTATAAACTGGTCAAAAAACTCAATCCCAGCGATTCCATGGTGCGCAAGATTCCCATTGGTGATACCCTAGTCCTGGACGGGGACCTCAAGGCCGTCGTGGATCACTATGGCTCTCTTAAGGAAGGCAGTGATTTCCAAAAAGACAAAGAAGGCAGCATTGTCACTCTGACCTTCACCAACGAGTTGCTTGCGGGTATGGACGTGCTGGTACTGGTGAAATAAAAAAACTCTAAACCAGTCCTACCAGGTGTGCAGATACACCGCCGTGCGCACTTTATCGCCCTGCGGCCCCGTCGACAAAAGCGAATCGGCAAAAGCGGCGTGAACGAGCATGCGCTCTTTGCTGCCCCCCCGGCGAAACAAGTGCAAATCGACTCCAGGCTCGCTTATCAAAGCCAGGACCTGTCGGCGGAAATCAAATTCGCTCAGCTTCTTATGAATGGTGTAGCCATCCGTGGACAAGCCCATCTCCCCGGGTGTATAGACCACCACCAAATCTCCCTTCTCGGGATCGTGCTGGTGCACCCGCCACACCGGTTGGGCCACGTTCAGGATCATGATCCCAAGGCATAGCATGAGCATCATGATGCCGAGGAATAACTCCTTGCTGACATCGTGGTCCTCGTGTTCCTCATCCAAGCGCCTGCGAAACCGGCTCATCCACTCATATCCCCACACTCGTCCCGCAACCTGGACCAGTCGTCTTCCAGCGCCGCGAGCCGCTGCATCAGATAGTCCGCGACCTTGCGTAGGGGCAGGTAAGCTAGCAAGGCGATAAGGGTGGTCTGAAAAGCCAGTACCAAACCCTGAGCCATGGAACTGAGAACCTTGAAAGTTTCCGTAGCTTCATT
>CAXFTV010000507.1:0-4334 GCA_964005845.1 uncultured bacterium | reverse complement strand
TAAGCGGGTTCTCCATCCAGGGCTTCAAAGTCGGCGCCCCTTTTTTGAACGCCCAGGGCTGCGGCCAGGCGAATTACCGCATCGGACTTGCCATGGGGAATGGCAATGCCATCGCCGATACCCGTGCTCATGATTTTTTCTCGTTCCAGAACGGCCTGCAGAACTTTATCTTTGTCAGTAATGACCTCTCCCACTTCCAAAGAGTTGACCAATTCTGTGATGATGTCATCCTTGGTCTCGCCCTGAAGGTCGACGATCAGAGACTTCGGGGAAAGGATTTCCAGTAGGTTCATCTGCTTGGCTCCGATGGTAAGCACTTGCGGCAGCCGGGGGTAAACGGCCGCTCAGAAAAATAACGGTTCAGGTGAGCATAAGTCAAGCGAACCGCTGGATTTTGTTGGCACTCGACACATTTTGTTAAGCGCCGTACATTTCAAAAAAGCTCGATTTCCTTAATTTTTATAGCGGAGGAGCGTACAAAACGGGCACCCAGCGAACAGCCTTTTTCATTGCCTACCACTATCCGCCGATTCGCTCGACTGGCATTGAGCGCACCATCCGTTTTTTGCACCATCTTCCCGAATTCGGCTACAGCGGCAGAGTTCTTACGACCTCGGCCTTCGGTGGTGAATCCGGCGAGTGCATCCTGCGCGCCTGGGAACCTCTGAGTTTGTACCGCAGGTTGTTTAACAAAGAAGTGCGCTCTGGTGCAACCGCCTCCTATGTGCGCACCGATGCCGGTCGGTGGCGCGCTTGGCTAGAGTGGTTTCGTCGCTATCTGCTGGTTCCCGATTTGCAACTTACCTGGCTGCCGGCGGCACTGCTGAAGGCCCTTGTCAGCGTGCGCCGCAATCCTCCCGACGTGCTCTATTCCACCTATCCCCCCGCCAGTGCCCACCTGCTGGCACTGGCGCTGAAAGGGCTTACCGGTGTGCCCTGGGTGGCTGATTTTCGCGATGCCTGGGTCTGCGATCCGCTGGATCCGGTGCTCGAGGAAGTGGCTTACAGGCGGGCCATAGAAAGACGCCTGGAGCAGGCCGTGGTCACTGGGGCCGACCGGGTACTTGCCGCTACGGAGATCAGTGCCGCTTATTTGCGCCGGGCTTATCCGCAAGCTGCCGCTGCCATCGAGGTAATTCCCAACGGCTTTGAACCAGATGATTTTTCTCCTGGCAGGCGGAAAAGTCCCGGTGGCGGCGGGGATCCTTTGCGCATTGTTCACACCGGCTCCTTCTCCCGCAGCCCCCCCAGCCGCACGCCGCAGCCGCTCTTTAGAGCTTTGGAAATTCTGCTCGAGGAGGATCCTGCCTGGGCCTCCCGTCTGTCCCTGATCCTGGTCGGCCACCTTACGCCCGCCGAACGAATTGCGGCCCAGGACCTCGAGCGGGCGGGCACCGTGGAGCTCCGGGGGCCGCTGGAGCGGAAGGCGGCTCTGGACTGCCAGCAGCAGGCCGACATTTTATTGCTCGTAGATCACGCCCGCAGCGGTCTGGCGTCCAATGTGCCGGGTAAATTCTATGAGTATCTGGCGGTGCAGCGACCCATCCTGGCCCTTTGTGGCGCGGGTATGGTCGAACGTCTGGTGGGCGAGCTGGGGGTTGGGTTTCACGCTGAGGTCGATGATCCGCGGGCAATTGCCAGGAGGCTGGAACAGGTCTACGATCTATTCCAGCAGAAAAAGCTCGAGGTGTGCTTGGAGGAGGCCGTTCTGCGCCGTTTTCACCGCCGCGAGTTAACCCGGGAACTGGCTCGTTGTTTTGATCAGGTCGTAGGCGAAGAAGGTTGAATTCAGGGGGCGACCGCGTCTACCAGAGCTCGCATAGTCGCGTAATAGCGGCTGTCGCGCCACAGTGCAAGGTCCATCTCCGTCCCCAGAGATGAGGCGGGAAAGTGCTCGTAGTGGCTGATGAAATATGGGTGGGTGGAGATTTGTTCGCTGATTTTTTGGTAGTGTGGATGGGGCATATAGAGCAAATCCGGGCGGTATTTATCGAACATGTGAGAGGCTGAAAAGCCGCGCTGTACAAAAGTGGTTTCATTCAGCCCCGCCAGATCTACAATGGCCTTTCCCGGGTTCAGGGCGGCGGGCAGGCCAACCTCGGTAGTCGCCATTACCAGATCGTCTGGCAGACGCGAGATTTGATCCAGGGCAAACCAGTAAGAAGAGCCCCTTTTTTTGTAGTCTTCGACGAGGTCGAAGTTCAGCATATTTCCCTCGCGCAACTGGCCGCCCAGATCGCGGCCGACATGCAGGGCGGCGGGAAAGAGCAGGCCCAGTAAAAAAAGCGTGGTGAGCAGGCGGCTCGATCTGGAGGAGGGCTGCAGCTCTCGGCGCAGGGCCGGGGAAATCCTCTCGAGCAGGCGGGCGGCACTTTGAGCGGCCAGGAACAGGAGGGCGGGAAGGGTCGGGTAATAAAAGCGCTGGTGGTAGGGCATGATTTGCACGACGAAAAACAAATAGTATAGCACGTAGAGGACGGTAGCTATGAGCAGGCCTTTTTCTACAGCCGCCCCCCGGGACGCCCAGTGCCTGCAGTTGAGCAGTATGTCCGCCCCGACGAGGGCCCACAAATACCAGTAGGAAGCAAGGTAAGTGAGCAATTCGACAGCGGGAAGAAAGCGGTACTGGGCGATGAGAAAATCTCCGTAGAGCCGGGTGCCTTTGGCATAAAAGGAAAGCGGCAGGGGAGAATCGAAATAGCGCCAGGCCAAAAAAATCTGGATGGCGGTGACGGCGGCGGTGAGGAGCAGGATGAGGCAGCCGTTTTTGCGGCATCTGAGATTGGTGCTGCAAAGGGCGATGGAGGCGGGGACGAGGAATGCGTAGAGTAGCAAGTCGGGCCGGGCGGAAAAGGTCAGTCCGCCCCACAATCCCAGCCAGATGGTGGGCGCCGGAGCGGGATTGGATTCACAGCGCCTGGCGAAAATGATATAGGAAGTCAAAAAAGCGGCGGCGAAGGTGGTGTCCATGCCCCCGGTAAAATGGCCTGCCAGATAATAAATTGAAGAGGCCAGGGAGCAAAAACCCAGGAGGGTCAAGAGGCGGCGGACATCGCGTTCGGCGTCCGTGTAGCGCAAAAACAGTAGCGCCAGCAGGGCGAGCGATAAAATCCCGCACAGCAGGCTGGAAAGTCCGGCGCTCAGAGCCGGCTGTCCGGGCAGGAGAAGCCGCAAGGGCACGACGATGCCCAGAAATAGCGAGGATGTGATTCCATAAGTCGTTTCACCGCCGGGGTTCCAGGTCATCCTGGAGTCGGCGATCAGGTTTCCGGCATAACGCGCGAATATAAAGGCATCGTCGAGGATAAAACTTGCGCCAAATTGAGATAGTATACCGACCAAAAAAACGACGCTGCAGGCCGTCAGGACGAGCTTCGGGTACATCGCTATTTCCGCTCCTCCCGAGGGGCAGTCGAGCCCGCAGAAGAATCGGCTGCAACCACCGCTATCAGACCGAAGAGAATGCCAAAAACCAGAGTAAAGCGTCCGTTGGCCATGGAGCCGTTGCTCACCCCCAGGACAAACATGGACACCAGGGCGGCTATGGAGCCGCTGGCAAAAGATCGGGTCTGGGGGTCGTCGGTGAATTTGAAGGTCTGGTAGGATAGCCGCAGAATGCGCAGGCTCAGCCATGTAAAGGCGGCCAGGCCGATTAGACCCATTTTCCACAACAGCGTCAGATAGAGGTTATCCAGAGTCCACATCGACCAGATTTCAAAGTATTTGCTGGTGGGATTAAAAATGGGAAAGGTAAGGGTCGAGCCCTGGCCATTCCCCATTATGGGGTGCTGGACGATGGCATCCAGGGCGGTCGAATAGGTAAAAAGGCGTCCCAGGATATGAATGTTGGCCTGGGGGTCCGCAAAGGCGCGCGAACGCTCCATTACATGAGCCCCGACGCTGGAACCGGTGAGGCTTTGAAAAAGAAATACAGTAGATCCGAGTACTAGCAGGATGGCCGCGATCAGGAGGGCGGTGCGCCAGCCCGAACGCTGGCCTCTGGACTGGTTGAAGTGATGCATGCCTACCGTGGTTAGGAGGGCGGCCCCGAAGCCGGCCCACATGCCCCTCCCTACAGTCAGGATAAAGGCCAGTCCAATGGGCAGGAGCACGCCTATCAGGACGAGGCGGCCATAGCGGTGTGGAGCGTAGATTAACTGGTTGATGATGAAGAGAAGGGCGAGCGGCAGGATGAGTCCCTGGAGGCGGGCAACGCGGATGAAGCGGGTGCCGGTAGAGAGGTCTATGGCACCGACAAATTCCAGGATGTACTCGGCACTGACAATGAATCCGGCAAGGACAAAAACGGCCAGGAAGATCCCGAGCGCAGTTTT
>CAXFTV010000506.1:0-5427 GCA_964005845.1 uncultured bacterium | reverse complement strand
GAAGTTTTCAAAGAACCGGATCGCCATGTTTTATTTGACCTGGGCGCCTGGTTTTGGATTGATCGCAGCCTCATTCTCTTCACCAAAATAGGGGGAGGATTTCCCAACTACGTTCTCAGTCTTTCGGATGGACGTCGGGCGCCGGATGGCAGCCTGATCTATACGCCCTTGATTGTAAGAGGCAGCACGGATAACCTGGCAAATGAGTTGAACCGCAGCTTCTTTCTACAGGAAAACTCTTTTGAGCTCATCAAAGCCCGCCATTTCAAGATGGATTACCACCTCGTCCATCACAGTCTTCGTTCGGGTATGCGGGAAATTCAACTTTTCGGTCGCGGGTTTTTGCCCCAGGTATCCCTGCGTTCCCCCCTGATTGAACTGGGACGAAATCCCCGGGTTTTATCTAATATCGAATGGGAGGCGGAAATTCCGTCCGGCACCGAGTTGAAGTTTCGCACCCGCACCGGCAACCAGCTCAAAACAGAAATTCATTATTACACTAACACCGGGGTGGAAGTTACAGAAAAAAAATACCGCAAACTGCTCAGTTTTCAGAAGGGTGATTCGGTCGTAACCACGATTCCCGGCGAAGGCTGGAGCAACTGGAGTAGATTTTATTCGCTCTCTGGAGTAGCGGTCGCCTCGCCCAGTCCACGCCAGTTTGCACTGGTCGAAGCGACCCTGACCACTGATGATCCCAACCAGGCTGTGGCGCTGCGCCGCCTGAATATACGGCTGGACGATCCCCTGGCCAGCCGCCTCACGGGGGAGATAGCGCCGCAGCTAATCGAACAAAATGGGCGGCTTCAGTCCTTCAGCTTGTTGCTGCAGGCTCAGCTCCAGGGTGGCGATTTCGGTTTTGATCAGCTGCTGGTGGAGTTGCCCCCTGGGACAATTGCGGCACTGGAGGATGTGGCCGTGGGGACGGAGAGCGAATTGGCGGCTGGGGGTGGGCTCATCTATGGTCTGGATGAACTGGTGCGCTACGACACCGGCGCCGATTCTTTGTGGGTGAAGTTGCCAGCGCCTATAGAACTGGGGCAGCAACTGGTGGCATTGCGCTTTGCTGCGGAACTTTTCCTGGCGAGCAATTCCTTTACTCTTTCGGTCGGCTTGGGAGAGGGGAAAGAGCAGGTGTGGCAGCGAGTTGATGCAGGGGATGCCAGCAGCCTGGGTGCTGGCAGCGATATGACGGTGTTCCTGCCCTTCGATAGCGGAATGTTGGGTGCAGTGGAGGTCTCGAGCAATCCTTTTACACCTAATGGAGACGGCATTAATGATGTCGTCGAATTTACTTTTCCCATATTCAAAATTCTGGGTTCCAAAATGCTTCTACTGGAGGTATTCGGCCTCGATGGAAGGCTGGTGCAGCGGCTCGAAAAGCGGGTAGTAAATATTGCCGGTAGGCAGAGGGTGGTTTGGGATGGAAGGAATTTCAGCAATGAACTGGTGCCTCCGGGCTTGTATCTTTGCCGCCTGGGGCTGGCTGTGGATGCCCCTGATGAGGAAGTTATAGTAAGCAAAATTGTGGCCAGTGTTTACTAAGGGAATACTCACAAGACGGAGCCTTTGATTATGAAACGGATTGCCATAGCCGGGGCCGGCAACATGGCCCGGGCCCGAGGCCGAGCTTTTCTGGACAGCGGCGCACAGATTTGCAGCGTAGCGGCGCGCCACGAGGCGAGCGCCCGGGCCTGTGCCGCAGAGTTGAATTGTAGCTGCTACTACGACGATTATCGCCGTTTGGCCGAGAATGGGCCGGATGCAATTTTGATTGAAACGCCTCACAAGATACAGGACGAAATAGCTTTATGGGCCCTGGATGCAGGCTTTGATGTACTCATCGGTGGTTGTCTGGCCTCTGGTTTGGAGCAGGGGCAGCAGATTGTGGACCGGGCGCAGCAGCGAGGGCAAATTGTCGAAGCAGGCTACCAGCGGCGCTATCATCCGGTTTGGGAGGAGAGTCGCAGATTGGTTCGGGGAGGGAGCTTGGGAGACCCGATCATGGCGATCAGCATGGCCCTGTGGAATGCCGATCCGGAGCAGTGGTACTACGATCAGGAGGCAAGCGGCGGCATGCCCTTGACCCATCTGAGCTACTGCTATATGAATGCCATTCGCTGGATTCTGGGGTCGCCGCAGACGGTCACTGCCATGGCCAACCGCAAAGCCCAGACGGGAGAGGGTAAAGTTCTGGAGGAGAGTTGCTCGGCCAGTATCGGATTTGCCAACGGTGCTATTGCCGCCGCCACGGCCAGTTATGCCGGTCCTGCAGGAATGCTAGATGCGGACACCCGCTTCGTCTGCACCAGAGGAGGGTTGCAGATCACCGAAGATACTCTGACCGTATTTCGCCAGGATGGCAAGGAGGAGCGTTCGTTTAAAAACACCCCCTCGCCTTTCGTCCGCCAGGCCGGGGCGTTTCTCGCTGCTCTGGACAGCCGCACCCTGGTGCACAACCCACCGGTGGATGCGATGCTGGATATCGGCATCGCCGCTGCACTTTCCCGCTCGGTTCGCAGCGGTCGAAGCATTGCCCTCGACGAGGTTTTCGGTGCTTTATGAGGCCCAGTTCATCTGGCCGGGGGGCTATCGAGGCGGCGATAAAGTCGCTCGAGTTTGGCGGCAATATCCGGGTAGTCTGAATCCAGTTCGAGGACCTTGCGATAAAGCTCAATTGCTTCTTCCCAGTTGTTCCGACGTTCGTAGATCTGGCCCAGCAGCTCTGCTATGCGTGGATTTCGCGGGTGCTGACGGGCGCCCAGGTGCAGAATCTCCAGGGCCTGCTCCAGTTCGTTTTTTGCCAGCAGGAGCTGGCCGATTTCCAGCCTTGCGGTAAGGTGGTTGGGGTCGAGCATCAGGGCCTCCTGGTAGTAGCGCAGGGATTGGTCGGGTCGGCGGCTTTTTCCGTACAGATACCCCAGAGCCAGCAAGGGTTCTAGCGTTATGGGTTTGAACCGGTACAGGCGTTCGTAGTAGTTGATAGCTTCATCGACCTGGCCGGATCGGGCCAGCGCCCGCGCTCCACTGCGCAGGGCATCGAGGTGGGTGGGATTGGCGGCGAGTACAGCGCCATATTCAGCGGCGGCCTCCCTGTATCTTTTTAAGGAAAAATAGGTATTGGCCAGATTTAAGCGTATATCCAGGCGCTCGGGATAGAGGCGGGCAGCGTGTTTGAGGGGCTTTTCAGCGGCTTTGAAGGCTTTCTTAAAGGCATAGGCAGTGCCAAGACTGACCAGAATTTCGGCGTCGTTCGGGGCCATTCGGGCCGCCTTTTCAAGGGCTTCGATTCCTTTGTCCAGCTGTCTGGTTTCAACATATGCGTGGCCCAGGTTGTAAAAGACCTCTGCATCTCCCTCCATATCCATTGGTGCGCTGTCGTAGTTGCTCCAGATTCCGAGCAGAACGAGTGCCCCAACTGCGGCAAAAAAGGTGCCGCCGAGGCGCCGCCTGTGCTCGAAAAGCCAGTAGAGGGCATAAGAGGCCAGCAGCAGGAGCAAAGGGACGAGGGGTAAACGATAGCGAGCGGTGACGAAAAAGAGGACCACACCCGCGGTATAGGAAAATACCAGAATCAAGACGAGGTGCAGCGGTCCTTTATGCTTGAAAACCAATGCAAAGCCGAGCAGGGCCAGGGGGGCAACAAGGCCAAAGGGGAAGGCCAGGACCTGCTTCCACAGAGTGAGGGAAAGCAGCTGCGAGAAGTTGCGGATATAGTATATGTTGCGGTTGCGGCCAATTTCATCACCCTTCCAGAACGAGGCGAATTTAGCGACCAGCAAAAGCGCGTAGTCGGTGGGTTGGGAGCGCATGTAGTTCCAGGCTTCTTTGAAAAAGAAGACGGAATTTTCAGCCCCGTTGGCGTAGCCAGCAGCGCGCGCCCGGCCGATCAATTCCAGCCAGGGTTGCCCGGGACGAATCTGCGTGGTTTCAGGGTAGTTGGGGTTGTTGCCGACAAAGAAGTTGATGCCGCCGTTCCAGGAGATGAGGACGAATTCGTCGCCGAGCAAATAGTTCCTCAGGGTTATGGGCGCAATGGCCAGCAGCAACCCCGCGCCTATTAAAAGCAGGCAGCGCCGCGGGCAGGGAATTCGTCTCCCCAGGTAAGCCCACAGCACCAGGCCGGGTAGCAGAATGAGGATAGTGGGTACATTGAGGGCGGCCACGCCCAGTAGCAGGCCTGTTGCAAGCCACAATCGAGCAGCGTTTTTTGTGCTGGCGCGGAGCAAGGTCCGCACTAGCAGGAGCAGCAGCAGGACAGCTATGGATGCGGGCAAGAGTTCGGCGTCAAAGTAAATGGCGGGGCCGTACAAAGCCAGGGCCAGGGCCGCTAGCATACCGACTTTGCAGTTGAAAAGTTCTTTGCCCACGAGGTAGAGCAGGGTGCAGGAAAGGGCGCCGAAAATGGCCTGGACAATCCGTGCCACCAGGAAAAACTGCTCGCCTGCCAGATAGTAGAGCACGCCGAGGAACCAGGGATAGAGGGGGGGTTGCCAGAAGGGCCCGGGCGAGTAGTCTAACCAGTGGCCGGCCGCTATTATTCTGGCCTGCAAGCAGTAGGTGTGGGCGTCAACGACCGGCGCAATAAAAAAGGGATTGGCCGCAATTTCGTATATATAGATGAGGCGCAGGCAAAGAGCCGCGAAAAAGATCAGCAGAGGTAGCAGGGTATGCATTTCACTTAGTGTAATTGTCCCAAAAAAATGTGGCTGCAAACGTAGTATTTAAAATATAAAACAATTATTTCCCCCGGATGGGCTCAGGTAAACTTTTCTTGCTCGGCAAGGGCCTGATTTGCCGCCGCAATTAATTGAAAGTTAGCCTTTTTTCAAATAGATACTCGTCCATTGGCAGTCGTTTTTCGCGCTGAGTAACCAGCGCCGGCTTTGTAAAGTGGCGCGTTTATAGGATAGGATTTGGAAAAGAAAATTCCACTTGCATACAACAGCTTTCTTGAGTCGTCCTCGCAAGGGGAAAATCAGGGTCTGAACGGCATTCCCATGCGGGGGATCCTGATCGGTGCGGTATTGGCATTCCTGCTCAATTTCCTGGATGCCTATGCAACCACCATGATCCGGGGTTCGTACCTGACGCTGAATTTCAGTACCCCGGCGGCGCTGTTTTTTTTCTTTTTTGTGGTACTCACCAGTGGGGTTGTTAGCTTTTTGCGCCGCTCTCTGGCTTTGAGCCAGGCCGAGTTGATCGCCATATACGTCATGCTGCTGGTGGCCTGCTGCATTCCCGGCATGGGGTTCACGCAGTTCATTATACCCTGCCTGCTGGGCTCCACTTACTACGCCACGCCCGAGAATAACTGGGATTTTCTCTACAATCAATACATTCCCGCATGGATGATTCCCCAGGGCGACGATGTAGCGCGCTTTTTTTTTGAAGGTTTGCCAAAGGGAGCGACAATTCCCTGGGAAG
>CAXFTV010000505.1:0-3403 GCA_964005845.1 uncultured bacterium | reverse complement strand
CGCAAAAAAATAGCGTCGTAGTGCTAAAAGGTGGAAATTGGAGCGACCGGCGTTTTGCGGGAGAGCTATGAGCGAAGGCAGCAAGAGGGCAGGGGCCGGACAGGGCTGCTCCGAGGCGATTTGCGACAACTCACGGAATCCCGACCTCACAAAGCGCCAGCGGGCAATGCCCACGCGACCTCCCCGCCGTCTGGGCGAAACATCAAATCTGCAAATTCAAGTCAACGAACAAGCCCCGGCCCCGCGCGGATCCCCACAGGTGGAACAGGCTCCCACCGGTTCGCCAGCAGCCAAACTCCGACTGTTGCCGCTTAATGCAAAAGCCGAAAACTTCTTCTCCACGCTCTCGCTCTCACAGTGGGAACAGGCCACCTGGGCCCCTCCCCGGATCAGCACCTCAAACTCCTCTTCGCAGTCCCGGCAGATATATTCAAAAATCGGCATTTTACCCCATTTGTGGTTTTTCTTAGAGCGGCCGCCCATATTCAGTGAAGCCCACCAGCACCCGCGCGAAAAAACTCAATGCATCGAAGCCATCCCCCTGCCGCGACACATCGTCGAACTCCTTCACATCCCGCTGAAAACCCACGATAGTACGCAGATCGTAGCCAAAGTAGCGCGACTGATTGGTCACATTGAAAAAAGTGGTATGCCGCTCGAAGCTATTGCGCTCTTCGACCCGGTCATTCACCCGGTAGGGAAAGGGGCCCAGTCCCTGAAAACCCAGTTGCAGCGCCGTGCGCGACATCAGCGGCAAACTCAGCCGCAAGATCGGCACCGCACTGAACTCCGAGGCCAGCGTGCGAGGGGCGTAGCTGCCACCGGCCAAGCGGTCGGCATCCTGATCTACCAGCCGCAAAAACAGAAATTTCAATTGCGGCTGGCACTGGAGGCGGCCCCACTGCCAGGTATAGTCAACCCGACTCACCCAGGTCATGAAGTCCAGGCGCCGTTCCCGCTGGGTCAAGCCGCCGCTCAGTACGCCCTCCTGCTGCCAGTTGTACTGTAGGCGAAACTTCTGGACTACATTGAGGCGGGACCAGGGATTGAACGAGCCCTCCACATAGGTCTCATTGACATAGCTGTCCTTATAGCGCAGCTGATCTGCGGCAAGCCGGCTGAAAAAAGAGGGTTTATTGCCCGCAATCAAGCCGCGATAATCCGTCCCCACCCGCTTGGGCAATTCCTCGAGCTTCATGAACTCGTCCGGAATATCGTCTTCGACCCGGCGAAAATTGTTTTCGAAAAATACCCGCTGCAACCTGCTCAACCCCTGGCGCTGATAGTTCAGTAGAGCATAGGACGAACGGTTGCGCCCACCGCCGCCAATCTGCTCCACGTCGTAGCGTCCGGCACCCAGCGACCAGTAGCGCGCCAGGTCCCACTGGCCAAAGAGGTGAAACCCACGCTGGTCGAAGTCGTAGGGATAATCCACATCCATATCGTCCTCGCGCACGTCGACAACGCCGTTGTTATTGCGGTCCAGTCCGTAGATATAGTCGTTTGACTCGATGTAGTACATGAGGAAAGGTTCGAGATAGTCGGGCAGATCATTGAAGTTGCGGTTGGTATCCGGAATGCCGTCGTTGTCCTCGTCCTGGCCCGGGAAAACCCCGTCCACATCATGGTCCCGGCGATCGTTGGGCTGCCCCTGGATATTGCCGACGCGTTTATCGGGATAGCGATCCCCGTCTTCGTTGTCCTGTACCAGCTCCCAGTAGATGGTATTGTTGATTAAACCGCCCATGGTGGTCTCAGTCAGGCCAATTTCAAACTGCAGGAAAGTGCGCATCTCGGTCTGGAAGTCCGGATTGATGGCGAAGTATTCCGCCCCTACCCGCCCGCGCTCGAACCAGCGCACGGCATTGACGAAATAAGCCGATCCATTGTCGGAAAAGCGCCCGCCCTGGTCGTAGAGCTTGGTGCCGTCCAGCCGTGCTGGAAAGCGGGAGTAGAGCGCCGAGCGCGCGTACTCGGCGTTGATCTCCAGACCTGCCAATTGCAATTGCGCATCGGCGCTGTAAGTGAAGAGGGCGGTATTCTCACCCACTTCGAAGCTTCTTTTTGCGAGGTTCGACATATCCTGCACATTGCCCTCGGCGTGCAAGACCGGCCGGTAGAAAGTACTGGTGAACTGGGGCGCATACCCCCTGCCGCCCGGATTGCCGTGACTCAGGGTGGCGACATCCACCCGGTAATCGTTGGCCAGGACCGCCTCTACCGAAGCCGACTCGACGTAGGGCTCCTGCGAAATATCGAACATGAAAACCAATTCCTCGTTGCCCTCGACCTGCAGTGATGCGTGCGGCGATTCCACCGCGAAGGTGGCCAGCAAACCTTCCAGGTTGGTCTCCTTGCTCACGTCGATACCAGCTTCGTGGTCCGCGCGATAGAGATAGTCCGCATAGAGCGGAATCTCGTCCTTGCCGCGGTAGTAGAGGCTGGCAGTCTGATAATAGCCTGTGAATCGGGTGTATATGGTTGGCCGAAATTCATTGGTGAGACGGGAAATGCTCCCAACCTGGGTGCCGACACCCTGGCGGTGCCGGATGACGATGGGCTCAATATCGTGTCGCACCTCGCCATTGACTACTACCCGGGCCCCCTGCACCACCGCACCACCGCGGCCGTCTTCCGGCGAGTCATCGCTAAAACGCACTACTACCCAATCCATGCTCGGCAGTTTGGGGCGCAGCACGCCCTTCAGGCTGTTACCCGGCCGCGTGCTCTGATACACGTGCATATTGACCCCGTTCAGGCCAATTTGCAGCGCCCCCAGATCGGCCTGCAGACGGGATCCAAGGAGCAGAGTCGAATCGTCGGCGAAGTGGACCCCATCGATAACCCACGGGGACTGCGATTCGGTGTAGAATCGGGGCCTTTCGATGCGCGAGGCCAGACCTGTGAACTTCAGGTAGGGCGTGGCCACGTCGAGACGGACGCCATTGAAGTCCACCTTCGACAGGGTCAGCGGGGTAAAGCGGGCGATCAGCCCATCGCCGACAATGGCGCTGTACCCCCAGCTATTGTAGCTGTCCCGGCCCACCACGAGAAAATCGAATACCGTGCCCCACTGGTTCCATTCTTTGCTGATACTGCTGCCGTATTCCAGGCCCGGGGAGCGAATTTCGTTCCAGTTGTAGAGATCGTATCCGGTAATTAGGTAATCGCCAAAGGAAGTGTAAAAGGCACGGGGCCGGTCCGCGTAGGGAAAGGTATGGTCCGGATAGTTGCGATAGGTGTTGAAGGCATAGTTGGTATAGGCCGGCAGGGCGCGCCGCAGAAAATCCTGTGACGATAAGACCTCGGGGATGCCCAGACGCGGCTGCGGGTCGGCTGCCAGGGCGGTCGTTGCCCATGCCAAAAAGGCCAGTGACAGCCGGACGCCTATGTTCCCCATCGT
>CAXFTV010000504.1:0-2913 GCA_964005845.1 uncultured bacterium | reverse complement strand
GCCCCGGAGCTGCGGTTGAAATTCTGGCAGTTCCACTCGCGTGAACACAACAATTTCTGGCGCCGGGACGACGGCACCCACGTCACCGAACAACTGCTGCAATTCCACTCCAACGACCTCGCCGATATGCCGCAGGTAAATTTCCGCCTGACCAATTATGGGCAGGCCGAAATCACCGTCGACGGGGTGGACTATATCATGCAGCTTTTCCCCCCCAATCTGGCCAACAACGAAGCGCCGCCACAGCGCATGGTCGCCGAAATGAATCTGGCTGGGGTGGACGTGGGCATCCTCCAGGCAGATCACGTGTACGGCAACCTGAACGAATACTTCAGCCGGGCGGCAAAAAACTACCCCGGACGCTTCGTCGGGCTGGCGCAAATCTGGGAACCCGAGGCCGATGACCCCGGACGCCTGGAAAGCCTCGAACGCGGAATCCGCACGCACGGCAACAAAGGCCTCTACTTCAGCGTCGAGCCCTTTTCGGTGTTGCAGCAGGCCATCACCCTCAACGACGCGAAATTCGATCCGCTGTGGAAACTCGTGCAGGAACTCCAGATACCGATTTTCTGGTTCCTCGACGACCGCACCATAGATCGCGTCGATATGTTCATGCGGCGCGTCGCCGAGTTGGACGAATGGGCCCGGCGACACCCCGACATTCCCTCGCTCATCACCCACGGACTCGTCCCCGCCGCGATCATCGATCAGATCGGCATCCCCAAAGAAGTAATCGCCCTGCTGGAACATCCCCACGTTTTTGCGGAGCTTCTATTTCCCGCCAAGGAACCGGATTACCCCTACCCCACCGGACAGCGGCAGCTCCGCCACCTGCGCGACCGGGTCGGGGCCGAAAAGCTGCTGTGGGGCAGCGACAGTCCCTTCGGCACGGCCACCTGGTGCACCTACCGCCAATCCCTGGACTTCATTCGCCTGCACTGCGATTTTCTCTCGGCGGACGAAAAAGACCTGATTCTGGGCGGCAACGCGGCCAGGTTGTTCGGCATCGAGCCCTTGCACCCCGATTAAAAGCCGGAATTGCAAAACAATACTTAGACTCTTGCCTCAAACTTGCGTATAATAATGTGCCGCGGCGCCCAAATGCGGCGCCTTTTTGCACCTCCCGCGCCCTGGGGCGAAGATCTCTGTGGGCAGCTATGCGGACAGACCGCAAAAGTACAGACCCAAGGAGCTGGACAGTGGAACCCATGAAAGAGTATTTGTTCGATCTGTGTGGCTACATGGTCATCCCCGCAGCCCTCGACCGCGATCACGTCGCCGCAATCAATGCCTGGATCGATGCCCTGCCGCCGCTGGATCCCGCAAAGATCCAGCCCAACGCCCCGCCACAACCAGATTCCGCGCAGTGGATCGGCAAGGTCTATACCCAGTCGTACGGCAAGGTAGACGGGGTCAACCTGCAGGACATCATCGAGGCCGGTGAAATATTCGAGCGCCTCATCGATCACCCGGCCTGGATCGACCCGGTGCGCCACTTTCTCGGCTCCCATACAAAACCGTACATCCACGAAATCTTCGTCAGCCTGCGCACCGCCGGCGGTTATATCTGGCCTCATTCCGGCGGCCACGCAGCGGACCACAACCAGCGCGCCGGACGCCGCAATCTGCAGTGGATCTGCACCTACCTCTCCCTGCTGGTGCCCCTGACCGACATCGGCCCAGGGGATGGGGCGACGGTCGTCGTGCCCGCCAGCCACAAATCGGATCTGGCCCATCCGCAGACGCGCGACGGCGGGGCCGGCGCCAACTGTCCGGGGGAAGCGCTCGAAGGCGGCAGCGAAATCCACCTGCGAGCGGGCGATGCCCTGCTCTTCAACGACGCGCTTTTACACGGCTCGGCCAAGCGCGTCAACCCGGGCCAGCGGCGCATGATCACGATCCGCTATGTCCCGGCGGAATACGCCCATCGCTTCGGCTACGAACCCTCCGACGAACTGATCGGGCGGCTGACGCCGCAACGACGCGAAATCGTGCAGCCGCTGCCGCGGCGACGGTCGACGCAATAAAAAAGCTATGGAAAGGACGCTGTGAAACGAACGAATCTTCTCTTTATCTATACCGACGAACAGTCCTTCAATACGCTTGCGGCCTACGGCAACGAGCAGATCGAAATGCCGCACCTTAACAGGCTGGCGGCGGCGAGTAGCGTCTTCGAAAAGGCCTATGTCACCCAGCCCGTATGCACGCCCTCCCGCTCCACGCTTTTGACCGGGCTCTATCCACACACCAATGGCTGCACGGAGAACAATATCCCCCTGCAACCAACCACGGCGTGTTTGCCGGAAATGCTCGCGGCGGGCGACTACGCCACGGCTCATATCGGCAAGTGGCACCTGGGAGACGAGCTCTTTGCACAGCACGGTTTTGCTGAATGGGTCAGCATCGAGGACGGCTACAACGCCTATTTCAGCGCCGGTCGGAACCCCGATGCGACCTCGAGTTACCACGATTTTCTCATCGCCAACGGCCTGCGGCCGGAACGGGGCGAGCGCTTCGGCCGCGCCCAGGCCAGCCGCCTGCCGGAGGAATACGGCAAGCCCGCCTTTCTGGCCGGAGAAGCATCCCGATTTATACGCGCCCACCAGGACCAGCCCTTTGTGTTATACCTGAACTTCCTGGAACCGCACATGCCTTTTTTCGGCCCTCGAGACGATCAGTACGACCCGGCGAGTATCCCTCTGCCGCCCAATTTCGCGCCCCCATTGGATGAATCGCACCCCTTGAAAGCCCGCGTCCTCGCGGCCGCCTATCGCCAGCGGGGCCACAGTGGTCTGCCCCTGCAGACCCCGGAAGACTGGCAGCGGATGATCGCCAATTACTGGGGACTCTGCAGTCTAGTCGACACTCATATCGGCACGGTTCTCGACACCCTCGAAGAATGTGGTTTGTACG
>CAXFTV010000503.1:0-11365 GCA_964005845.1 uncultured bacterium | reverse complement strand
CGCCGCTTTGTGGTAAGCGGACAACAGGCCGGAACCCATCCGCCGCTGGTATGGGACGGCCGGGGCGATACCGGACAATTGCTCGTTCCCGGTCTGTACCTGTGCCAGGCAAAACGTCCACGAGCAGAGGGAGAACTGCCATTACTACACCCACTGCCATAACCTAATTAGGGGTACCCCCATGTCGGAAACCCGTTACGAAGAGCGCACCGATAGTATCGCGACCAAGCTGCACCTGTTGCAGCAGGCGTGTGTCGCAGGTCGGCACGATCTGACTATGTCCCTGATCGAATCCCTCAAAGACACGGTGATCTTCGAACGCCAGCACCAGCCGGAGCTGCCGCCGCCGCTCATCCGCGCCGAGGAATTTTTCGAGACGGACAACCTGCCCCAGTCCTGGGCTCTGTGGGCCCGCGGCTGGAAATTCTGCAAGGTACTTGAACTGCACGAAGAAACAGGTATCGGGCGAGATCGGGAACCGGTAGATATTCGCCTTGCGTTCCCGGATGAACAATGTGTGGACCTGCAGCGCGAACTGCGGGTGGCACGCCTGGACGCAACCAGCGGCGCCCTGCACGAGGTAGCGAGCCAGCTCTACGGCCTTAGCTGCCAGGCTGGCGAGCGGCATTGCCAGCTCGTATTTATGGCGGATGTACCAGCACAGACTCGGATCCACTACCTGATTTTCTATGGCAACCCCTTGGCTGAATTGCCGCGCTACGCCACCGACTTGCAGGTCACAGGAGAGGGCTACGGACTCGACATCGATAACGAATTCTATACTGCCCGCCTATCGCGCCAGATGGGCCAGATGGAATCCCTGCGCTACAAACACACCCACGGACTGGAATTGTCGGCAGCGGCCTACTACGACGGCGTGGGGCACGGCGAACCGGCCAATATCGATTGGGGCCACGACTATTTTGCCTCCAACCGCTACCAGAAATTCCGCCTCACCAACTGGGCGCAATGCCCCAACTACGAAGTGGTAAAAGGTCCACTCTGCGTCCAGGTTCGCCGCTGGGGTTTTCCCCACAGCGCCACCCACCCGCTCTTTGCTCCAAGCCGCATGCACATCGACGTCCAATACACTTTCTACGCCGGTCTGCCCTACTTCCTCAAGGAGGGCAGCATGGAAATGATCCAGGACTTCGAAATGAATTACCTCCGGGACGACGAGTGGGTAATCGCCGGACATCCTTTCACTCAAACCCTGTGGATGGACCGGCACGGGGTGCTGCACGAAGGCAAGGTAGAGGAGGGCCACGAAAATGATCTGTGGGGCGTGGGCTTCTTCAACGAACACAGCAGCGCGGCCTTCATCGCGCTATTCCTGCAGCACAGTGAGGAAAACTTCGATGGTATCCGCCACTGCGGCGCCCCTGCAATCGACGGCAGCGGCCCCGGATTGCGGAGCATATGGAGCCGCGCCGCGACGCGGCAAGACGCGCACTTCCAGGCCGGGGCGCTAATCAAACAGCGCAATGCCTATTTGCTGCAGCCCTATAAAGGCCCCGCCCAGGTGCAGGAAATCCGCCAGAAGATGTTGTCCCCATTGCAGATGTGCCCCGGGGACCTGCCTGCCGCAGTCTGCGCTGCAGAGGGCCAGCTTGCCCGACCGGGTGAAACGGCAGAAAATGCGGCAATCAAGGAGCTCATCTGGGACGCCCTGCACGAGGTCGTGGACGAGCAGTTTATGGAGGTGGGCGCCAATATTGTGGACATGGGTTATGTCTACGATGTGCGCGTGGAAGACGACCTGGTGTGGGTCCTGATAACCATGCCGCACCGGGGTCGCCCCAGGCACGAATATATTGGCATCCCCCTGCGCCAGCGCTTGCTCCAACTAGACGGGGTGCGCGAAGTCGTGGTTGACTTCACCTGGGAGCCGGCCTGGGACGTGGCGCGCCTGACGGCCAGGGGAAGAGAGATTCTGGGCCTTTAGCACGACAACACTAAAAAAATCTCTGTAAACGTGTATGGGCTAGATTTTTTCAGTCACTTTGCGGCGCTGCGGCTTGTCCACCTCCCCGGTCTGCAACCCATCCGTCAAAGCAAAACTAAAGCCCACTGTACCCTGGGCGAATTTGCCATAGAGAAAGAGGTGGGAAGCAAAGTATTTGAGCAGGCCGGTGCCCATCCCGATAAGAGCGTGGCGTCGACCATCAACTGCCTGGAGGACGAGGTCAAAGCACTACTCGAATAGGGCAGTTTACCAACCCCAGGCGCAAATTCACACTGCTGAAAAACGGTGATCTGCCAGGGCATAGGCTAGCGTCAGGGCAGGAGCAGCCGCTCAACCGGCTTCCCTGCTACCTCCATACAGATCCGGAGCAAATACATATCCGCCTCCCTTGCCTAGCTGGAGCCCTCGGCACTGCGCCCGATCCCGCCACGTCTCTGGCTGCAAACGAAACCGCATGGAGATCTTCGCGTCCGCCCGGAGACTGGCAGTGGTAGCGAGCAAAAAACACTACTAAGCGCACGCAAAGCATAAAACCTGCTTTCTTCGGCTCCGGGGAAAGCCATGCACCACCGGCCCTTATCGCCCTTGCTTCACAAACTGAATCCAGGCTGGCCCGCCGCCAATTTCATAGGTGTCGATTGGTTCTAAATCAGCGCTGGCTGCATTGCACCGATACGCAGCCAGCCGTCCTGATCCCTGGCCCAGGGCATAGAGGAACCGGCCCCCCGGAGCAAGGGCGAAGAACCGCGGTGTCGGCTCCGTCGCAAAGTGGCCTGCCGCGGCGAGCGTTCCATCATCGCCGACGGCAAAAAAGGCCAGGCTGTCGTGTCCGCGGTTCGAGGCGAAAAGATATTTGCCATCCGGCGTTATCTCAATTTCCGCCGTCGTGTTCTCGCCCTCGAAGTCTGCCGGCAAGGTAGAGATCACCTGGAACGATGACAGGGTACCCGCGGTGGAATCGAAGTGATGCGCCGACACCGTGCTGCCGTTCTCGTTCACCGAGTAGAGGATATCCCTGTTGGGATGAAAGCTAAAGTGGCGCGGACCTTCCGGGGTCTCCGGCTGCACTTTGGGCGGCTCGTTGGGCGTCAACTTGCCGCTCCCTGCATCAAAGCGGAACTGGTAGATGGCATTTACCGGATTGGTGTGCGGCACAAAGGCGAAGCGATTCGAGCGATCGGTCTGAATGCTGTGTGCGTGTTCTCCAGTTTCAATCCACTGCAGCGGTTCGGCGGATAGGGCACCATCATCCCCAATCCGGTGCACCGAAACGCCCCCCAAGCCATAGTAAGAGGCCAGCAGATAACGATCCGTGTCGTCTGTGCTAACATAAGCTGCACCATCTTCCAGATTCACTGTGCCAATCTCGCTAAGCTGCCCGGATACCCCGTCTACGGCGTAACTGGCAAATTGCCGCTGCGGCCGCAGGGCGACAAACATAAGTGTACCAGATGCATTGGTTGCGATGGCGCCAGGCTGCCCCGCGGTGGGTATATTTTCCCGTGCTTCGAGGCAGCCGTTTTGCTCATCCATTAAGAAATGCGATAACGAATCGGTTCCATTGCCCGAAATGTAGACGTGGTAGGCCATATCATTTCCTCCAAATTGATGCCCTCAAGATTTATTGGGGCTATCTTTGCAGCTGTATTGCGCCCGAATGGGCAGGCTGATTAAATTAATTTCTCAAGCGAAAGGAGTCCAATTTGAAACTGACTTTTCTCGGTACCTGTGCCGGCACTGAACCCATGCCCGGCCGCCGGCACACCTCCTTTGTGGTCGAAGACAAAGGGACGGTGTACTGGTTCGACGCGGGCGAGAGCTGCTCCTACACAGCCCATCTGGCCAACATCGACCTGCTGTCGACCCGCGCCATCTTCATTTCACACACCCACATGGACCATATCGGCGGTCTGCCGAACCTGTTGTGGACCCTGCGCAAGCTCAGCCACAGAGCCGACGATCCATCCCGCCGCCTCAGCGGAAAAAAGATAGAGCTTTTCATGCCCAATCTGGAAGTCTGGTCCGGCATCCTGCAGCTGCTCGGCGGCACGGAGGAAAACTTCAGTATCGATTTCGCCCTCGAAGCTCGCACCTACGGCGACGGGCTCATATTCGAGCAGGAGGCATTCAGCGTCGCCGCGCGCCACAATCGCCATTTGGGGGAACCGGCTGCGGGCCAGCCCTGGCAATCGTTTTCCCTCCGTCTGCAGGGGGCGCAAAGCGGCTTGGTTTTTTCCGGCGATATAGCGGCTATCGAAGAATTAGATCCCCTGCGGGAAGATGGGGATATAGTGCTGGTGGAAACCGGTCACCACCAGGTCGAAACTATTTGCAAACATCTGGCAAAGGGTCCTAAAATCCCGGCGCGAGTGGTTTTCGTCCACCACGGCAGAGCCATCCTCAACGATCCCGAAGGGGAATTGCTGAAAGCCAGGGCCATCATGGGGGACCGGGTGCTATTCGCCGCCGATACCATGGAGCTGGAGTTCTGAGCACCTATTCCAAAGCGCACTCGATCGCGACCTTTTCCCCCACCCTGGCGCTGTCGTACAATCCGTCGAGAATCTGCATGAAAAAGTAGGCGTCTTTTGCATTTACGTCTACTTCGACCAGCCCGGCCACGGCCATCGCGAAATGCTCCAGTTCGTAATAGAAAAAAAGGCCCTCGCGCGGCGGCTCGCTATGCGCTACATCGCCAGGTAAATCCACCTCTTCGACGAGGTAGCGACCTTCCTCGAAACGGGAAATCTTGCCGCCGCTAATAGCCCCCTCCGCACCATAGACCTCGACGCTGGTAGGTGTGTCGGCGTGCAGCCAGCGGGAGCAGTCTATCTGCAAGGTCTTGCCCCCCTCCAAGCCCACGAGGCCGGAAATATAGTCTTCGGCCGGTCCCTCAGGTCCATCGTAGACCGGATATACACAGTGCCTGGCGGCAAAGGCCCACAGGGGCCGGGGACAGCCCAGCCACCACCAGGCCAAATCGACCTCGTGCGAGGCGTGCTGGCCCAGGGCCCCGCCCTTTTGCCCGTAGACCTGCAGCCACCGGGTAATCCCCTCGGCGGCAGGCAGAGTATTGCACTTGAGAAAGACGCGAGCGTGATAGGGCTCGCCGATGCGACCCTGCTGCACTGCGGCGCGCACCTGCCTGTTGTGGGGATAGTGGCGCATGAAATAGCAGAACTGCAGGATCCTCCCCGCCCCTTCGGCGGCTCTTTCAAATTCGCGGATTTGCGCCGCCCGCACCGCGTGGGGCTTTTGCACCAGCACGTGTTTGCCCGCCGCCAGCGCATCCATGACCATCGGATAACGCATGACCGGATTTACCGCCAGGTACACGGCCTCGACCTGCTCGTCCCGGTACAACTCCTCGTAGCCTTCATATTGCCGCGGCACCGAGGACTCGCTGGCGACCTGCTGGCGCAGCCTCTCGTCCAAATCACTGACCGCTACTACCTGGGTCCGGGGTCCGGCTGCAGCTGCAAGAACCGCCTGCTGTCCCGCCCAGCCACAGCCCACCACGCCGAGCCTGAGAATTTCGTCTCGCATAGTTTCCCCCTTGAAAATTACCTGCTCAGCACTCTCCGACCCATTCCCTATAACATGCCAGCGCGGTGGCGTGCAGATCGTCCCACTCGTGCAACAATACCAGACGCACCGTAGAGGAGAAGCTCTCTCCCGGCTTTAGATCCTCGCCGCCCAGGTGGAAGTACTGAGAGTTGTGGTAGGAGTTATAGCCCGAAATGCCAAAACACTCGCGCGGACGCGCCATCAGCACAATGGCGTGTCCGTAGCGGTGCTCCTGGATGGTCAGCGGAAAGGCATAGCAGGGACCGCGGCGCCAGTTTAGCGGGTGACCGCTCAGCCAGCGGCCATCGCGAAAAAGGGCCTCAGCTGCCGCGTCCCGAGCCCAGGATTCGCTCTCGCCCTGCCCGTACCACTGCTTGGTATACCAGAAAATGTCCTCGGGATGCGTCTGATTGTCGGCGAGGGCGTAGTGCGGGGTATAGTATGGGGTGAAATAATTGGCGATGAATAACTCGAAGCCCTCGTAGGCCGCATCGACCGCGGCACTAAAGGTCGCATCGACCGCGCTTGCTCCTTCGACGATTGCGTAAAAAGCGCTCAACTCAGCTTCGACCTCGCCGCTGGCTTCCCAGCGCACCTGGGCGCCGCCCGGCACCACTTCCAGGGCCGCCGGCTGGCGCTCCCTGGTGATTTCGAGCTGCCGGCCGGCAGTCAGGGTCCGGTATATATTAAGCCAGGCGAAATCCGGCCCCTCGTCGAGGTGAAAACTGTTCAGCCCCGTCAGTCGCACGCCCTGCGCCCCCAGCACGCTGACCCTTGCCGCTCCGAGCCGCCCCTGGACCAGAGGCGCCTGATCCACTTGTGCAAATCCCATTAAACGGACCTTTCAGAAATTGAAGCGGGCAATTGGGCCCAATTGCCCGCTAAAAAAATCAGCTCGAGCGACAGTGCTACGACTTCATGAAGGAAGCGAAGAAATCATTGCCCTTGTCGTCGACGACGATAAAGGCGGGAAAATCCTCGACTTCGATCTGCCAGACTGCTTCCATTCCCAACTCCTGGTACTCGAGGCAATCGACCTTGCGAATACAATCCTGTGCCAGTCTTGCTGCCGGACCACCGATCGAGCCCAGATAGAAACCACCGTGTTTCTCGCAGGCTTGGGTTACCTGACGCGAGCGGTTGCCCTTGGCCAGCATGACCATGCTGCCGCCGGCCTCCTGAAACTGATCTACGTAACTGTCCATGCGCCCCGCAGTCGTCGGCCCGAAAGAACCGGATACGTAGCCTTCGGGGGTTTTGGCCGGTCCGGCGTAGTAGACGCACTGGTCCTTGATGTACTGGGGCAAACCATCGCCCCGATCGAGCCTTTCCTTGAGCCTGGCGTGGGCAATATCACGCGCTACAATCATGGGACCGCTGAGCGAGAGCCGGGTGCTCACCGGATAGCGACTGAGCGTCTCGCGCACCTGGGCCATTGGCTGTCTGAGGTCGATCGCGACGACCTCGCCCTCGAGACTGTCATCCTCGACCTCGGGCAAATAGCGGGCCGGATCGTTTTCCAGCTCTTCCAGAAAAATTCCATCGCGCGTTATCTTGGCGAGGATCTGACGATCCGCAGAGCAAGAGACGGCAATAGCCACCGGACAGGAAGCGCCGTGGCGCGGTAGGCGTACGACCCGCACATCGTGGCAGAAGTAACGACCCCCGAATTGCGCCCCGATGCCCAGTTCACGACTCATTTCCAGCACCTGTGCCTCCATCTCCAGATCGCGGAAGGCCTGCCCGTACTCGTTGCCCTGCTGCGGCAGCGTGTCGAGGTAGCGGGTGCTGGCCAGCTTCGCCATTTTGAGGGTGTACTCGGCCGAGGTGCCGCCGATGACGATGGCCAGATGATAGGGAGGACAAGCAGCGGTGCCGAGCATGCGCATCTTCTCATCGATGAAGCTGCGCAGACTCTCGGGGTTGAGCAGCGCCTTGGTTTCCTGAAACAAATAACTTTTATTGGCCGAGCCGCCCCCCTTGGATATGAACATCAACTTGTAGGCCTCGCCTTTGTCGGCGAAAATTTCGATCTGCGCCGGCAAGTTGGTACGCGTGTTTTGTTCCTGGAACATGTCCAGGGGTGCCATCTGACTGTAGCGCAGGTTGGTCTCGGCAAAAGCCGCGGCAATACCGCGGGATAGTGCCGCTTCATCATCGCCCTCGGTCCAGACGGAATTACCCTTTTTGCCCATGACGATAGCAGTGCCGGTATCCTGGCACATCGGCAGGGTGCCGCCGGCGGCTATATTGGCATTTTTGAGCAATTCCAGCGCCACGAAGCGGTCGTTGTCCGAGGCTTCGGGATCGTCCAGGATCGCGCCCAACTGCTCCAGATGACCGGGACGCAGTAAGTGGGCACTGTCCCGTATGGCCTGGTCGGCAACGGCCACCAGCCCCTGGCTGTCCACCTTGAGGATTTCGCGGCCCTCGAAATCTCCCGTCGACACATAGTCGGTCGTCAACAGACGATAGGAGGTATCGTCCTCTCCCAGCGGCAGCAGTTCGTGGTAGATATGATCAGTCATTTAAAGGCTCCTTCAATTTTTTTGGTAAAATCAAGCCTTTAGAATCTAATCCCGATAAAGCCAAAAGAAAAGGCCGCGATGCCCTGCTGGCGACCTGCTCTTGGCAGCGCGCAAGCGAGGCCGAACAAAAAAAATCACCGACAGCTACTGCGCCCATGGCCCTTTCGGCTTACTTCGACGCCCTGGACTTCGAAAACCTCTTTGATGAAATTTTCCCCCATGCGCCGGTAGCCTTCGGCGTCGGGGTGCAGATCGTCGGGGAGGTACTGGGCCAAACTTGCATCGAAGAGTCTGAGGCCGTCGACATAGTAGATGAGATCGTCGCCACGACGGCGGAAAGACTCGACCGCTTCGCGGACCTCGAGCCGCATTTGTTCAAGGGTCAGGTCCACTGCATTAGGGGTGCTCTCGCGCCCGGGACTCCAGATGGGCGAGCAGACGACCAGGGGAATATGGGGATGGCCGTCGCGAATACAGGCGATTGAACCGATGAGGGCTGGTCTGAAGGCCCGCGGCCCCAAACTCGCGGCGCTGTAGATGTTGATGCCGAGTTTGAGCGAGACTAAGTCGGCATCGATATCGCGGATGAGGCGGGCGATCATCGGATCGGCGTGGCACTGTCCGCCAAACCCCAGAGAAGTGAGATTGAAATTCATGGCGCGAGCGACCACGCCCGGCCAGGTGTACGAGGGCGAAGCGGCGGTGCGGCAGTGGGTAATTGAACTACCGTAGGTAACCCACTTCAGCCGCTTGTCGGCGCTTTTTTCAATGTCCGCCCCTTCACTTAATTCTATACTGCGGAGCGCCACCGGCATGGCCGGGGAAAGCCATAGCTCGACAATCTTTTCGCCTGCGGGCAGCCCCTCAAAAGACACCTCGGTCTGAGCGGCGACATAGGCCTGCGTGGCGACCAACTGACCGTCGGCGTAGAGGTCGAAATTGCCCCCCTCGCCCAGCGGTTCGGTGTGAAATTTTAGCTCTTCTGCGTCGGTGGCAAAACGCAGGCGCACCCCCGAGGGCATTTCGGCGCGCACCGCCAGGCCGCCATCGCCGGGGGCAAAGAGATCCCGCTCCTGGTAGGGTATGCGCCAGGGTTTGACCCAGCCATCGCCCATTTCGCAGGAGATAGTTCCGCTCCAGCTCAAACGGGGATCGCTGGCAACTATCACCGCCATACGAACTCCTTTCTTTTGGCTTGCTTCTCAGGGTCCAGGTCTTGCTTCCTCGGCGAGATCCAAAACCATATCGTAGTTGTTTGTATTGCCCGCCCAGAAATCGCCCACCCGGCGGAAACCGAATTTCTCGTAAAAATGGACGGCGCGGGGATTATCGGCACGGACCCCGCCCATGAGTACCATGTGGGCAAAACCCAGACGGCGGGCGACCCGGTGCACATGGGGGAAAAGGGCGCTGCCCAGGCCGCGCTCGAGCCAGGCATCGGCGACCGAGGGCGCCAGAGTGCAGGTAAGGGACGCATCGAGGGGCGCCCCATACCCGGCATAGCGCCCTTCGTCGCTCTCCCGGGAACAAAGCACGAGGATGAAGTAGGCGACGATTTGCTCGCCGGCCAGGGCGACAAAGCGCAAGGTATCGGCGCAATCGATGGCAGCACAGAGTTTGAGGCCTTCTTCATAAGTAAGCGGATGTGGTCCATAAACCCCCCTGATAGCCTGGGACAGGCCCGCAAAATAGCCCCCGAGACGCTCGCCGTCCGAGGCGAGCAGGACGCGGGCAGACAGCTCTTCCCCTGTCGGCAGGGACAGGGTGCAGGATAAAAGAGCGGGATTGGCAACGATGGCTGCGCGGGTCAGGGCTGCCAAACTGGACCTCCTCGGCAATGGGGGAAACGTCATGTGCCCGGGCGGGGCATGCATATTTTCCGGTCTCAAAACTAAGGATTAACTTCGCGCCGACCAAATCATAGCGCCTGCAATAAAGGCGCGACAATTGCGCTGAAGAAACAGATTTCCTTGATTGATTAACCTACTTCGATAAGGAGATCCCCGAGATGGAAATACCAGTACCCGACGATCCCGTCAAGATTGCCCTGATTGGCTGCGGCAATCGCGCGCGCTCCATTTACCAACCCCTATTTCCCTCGCTTAAACCCTGGGTTGAACTGGTGGCAGTGTGCGATCCGCTGAAGAATCACTGCGATGAAATGGCCGCGGCCCTGGAAGTGCCTCCCTACTACGATATCCGCACCCTGGTGCGCGACAAGCCCATGGAGGCAGGACTGATCGTCGTGCCCGTACCAGGCCACCACTCGCTGTCGGTCTACCTGTCCGAAAATCGCATCCACAACCACTGCGAGACCTCCTGGTGCAGCATGGTGTGCCAGGGCCGGCAGATGATCGAAGCGGCGCGGCGCAACGAAGTGGTGGCGCGCGTCGGAGAAAACTTTTTCCGCTTTGGCATCGACCGATTCGCCCAACGAGTTAAGGATAGCGGCTATATCGGCCGCATCGGCAGGGGATTCAGCTATGGCGACCACACTGGCTACCACAACAACTCGCGCTGGATCCGCCTTAGCGGGTCGCACCCACTGTGGGTGCAATCCCTCGAACACGCCATGGACACACCCTCTTTTCGCTCTCTCCCGCACCGCTTTCACCAGGGGGAAAACTTCAGGGCCCGTTTTTTCGGTTTTGCCGACGATTTCCTGGTGGTGGACCAGGCGGCCAATATAAAGGGGCACCTCGGCCGCCTGCCGCGCCCCGGTTACACCGAATGGCAGGGCGAACGCGGCGCCCTGATCTACCGCGCCACCGGGACGTCGGGTTTTAGTGACCGCGAAGCGGAACTGCGGCGCTGCAGCGACGCCGGCCTGGACACCGAACACCAGATTGAAACGATTCGGGCCCACGCCGACCAGATCGCGCCGGTGGTAGTGGAAACTGAGAAGGGAATTTGGAGGCGCAGTTTCGCCGCGACCGAGGCGGGCACCATCGAATGCGTAAATCCCTTCCACCTGCAAACCCAGAACGACAAAAACCACCCCGACTACGGGGTGGCCGTCGTCGACCACATCGTCGACTTCGCCCTGGCTGTGCGCGGTCTGCGCACCAGCGAATTCGACGATGTGGATGCCCTCATGTCACTTATGATGGAAGCTGGGGCGTGGCAATCGGCGCAGCACCAGGGACGGCGGATCGAACTGCCGCTGGCGGGGGAAGTGGAATACGACGACGTCGAACGCCGGCGCCAGCAACAAGAATACGGTATCGATCCACTCGACGTGGAAGCCATGCTGGCGCATAGTTACCCCCGCCCCTGACTACCACCAGGCACTCTGGGGCACCGG
>CAXFTV010000502.1:0-6680 GCA_964005845.1 uncultured bacterium | reverse complement strand
TTTCACAAATAAATATTTTACAATCACTTAACTTAAAATTAAGTCACCTGGCACGGAACGTGCATACCACCAACACAGTGCCGACGGGATTGTCCGGCACTTTCTTCACCTCTTCGCACAAGGACGTCACGCATGCCAGGAAACGATATCCCCCAGCCTCCAACCACACTGCCCGACGGAGGCGACCAGCACCTGCAACAACTCGATGAAATTCTGCAGTTAGCGCGCGATCTCGACGTTCCCCTTACTCTGGATGAACTCTTACTAGCTATAGGAGGCAAGGCGCAAAACTGCGCCTTGCTCCTGAGCATATCCATCTGACCTCTTCCGGAAATCCCCTCCGGACACCCACCCCCCGCAGAGGAGAAAAAATGACCCTTGCCGTCGCCAACCCCACGCTCCGCAGCCGCCAGGAAGAATTATTCTACCCCGATGGCCTCGACGCCCGGCAGAAGTCCTCGCCGCCCCACAGCAGAAGCGAATTTCTCTGCGGCCTTCTGGAGGCGGATATCTACGCCGCCGCGTCCTGGCAGGAACTGGATACCTGCATTAGCCGGGCCCGCAAGGCCCATGAACAGGGCAGGCTGAACAGCGCCCAGGTAGAAGACCTGATGGAACACGCCATCCAGGTGAGCCGCTACGTATCCGAGGATTGAGCCCCTACTCGAATTGCCGCTTAAAGGTCGCGAACTCCAGCCGCAGGTCCTCGATTTGCCGCTGCAGGTCCTGAACCTGAATTTCCAGCTGCTCCAGACGCTCGTTCTCGGTGCGCACCTCCAGGGCGGCCTTTTCCAGTTGCGCCTCCCCCTCTTCCTCTGTGGCGATCTCCGGCTCACCGGCCAGCAACTGGGCATAGCGCGATTCCTTGCGACCGATCTGGCGCGGCAGCTTCATCACCACCGGCCCACCCTCTCTCTCCATCAATTGCTGCAAAGCCTGCTCTACTTCGGCCAGATCGGCGAACTCGTAGAGTCTGCCGCTGCGGCCGCGAATTTCTCCCACGGTCTGCGGACCTCGCAGCATCAAAACGCAGAGCACCCCGACTTCCTGGGAGGTGAACCCGAGCGTCTCGGTAAACAGGTGATAGTACTTGGGCACCCGCATCTCCGCCCCGCTGAGCATGCGCGCCAGCTCTTTGTCGCGCAGACTCTCTAAAGCTCGCACCACCGTCTTTTCGTCGAAGTCGACCACGGGCGCGCGATTCGACTTCTGGTTGCAGGCCGCGGTCAATGCATTCAGAGTCAGGGGATAGTAATCCGGGGTCGTAATCTGTTTCTCGATCAGCGCCCCCAGCACCCGCACCTCAACCTCGCTAAGCAGTGGCTCCATTGCACATCCTCCTTGTCTACCTTTTTGCTGCCGGCGCTCCTAGCTCGGAACCGCCCAGACGGGGCAGGGACTCCATCAGCAGGCGCACCGCATCATCCGCATTCCGGTATTCCATATCGATCGTCACGTGGGCGCTCTGATAGCTTTCCCGACGCGCGGCAAAGAGCGGCCGCAATTGTTCGATACCGTCCAGGGGGCAGGGCAGAAACGGCTGCGGCAGCGATCCGTGCCGACGCAACCGCCGCCGCAATTCCCAGTAGACTGCCGCCAGCGACAGCCGCAAGCCGATCACCACGGACTGCTCCAGGGCACGCGCCAGATTGGCCGGCTCGATGAGGACGCCGTCGTCCACTGCGATGATGCCACAGGGCCTGGATTCGAGCGCTTTGTGCAACATCGCGGTCTGCGCCTGGTGCAAAGAGGCCGCGCCCTGACTTTCGGCCAGACCCCGCAGGGACTGCCCGGCCTGGTGCTCCACCCACTGATCCACAGCGATGAAGGGCAGACCGGTCAGCGCCGCCAGATCGCGCCCCACCTCGCGGTATTCGACGCCCGGGAAACCGGTCAATAGCAGCGGTTTTTCCAGCGCTACCGTAGGATAGTGTTCGTAATAATTGGACACCTTGCTCCTCCCCCACGCACGGGGCAGCGGCTATGTGGAAAAGGGCGCGATGGACGGCGCGGTCAAAACCTGTATATTAAATTCTTCCTGTAACATTAACTATTCTACTCCAAACCCCTTATCCGGGCAAATTCGCTCTATGGCTGATACGAGATCCTCCCCCGCGACCCTGGAATGGCTCAGGGGCGACCTGCACAACCACTGCGAAAAACACGAACTGGTTCCCGAATACCTGGACGGGGTGGCGGCGCGGCTGGACTTCGTGGCCCTGACCAACCACGCGCAAAAGCCGATCTTCTTCGAACAGCATCGGATGATTGAGCAAGCCCGTGCGCTGCTACCCGACCTGCCCATTTTTTTTGGCCTGGAGTGGAATGCGCCCACGGGCCAACACGCCTGCGTAATATTCCCGCCCGGCCCCCGCGAAGCAACGCATGCCTATGCTTTTTCAAAAGCTCACGACCACCACGTCGAGGGCAGCGATCCCTCCATCGACGCGGCCCTGGCCCGTCTGCGCGCCCTGCCCCCAGCCGAGCGCCCCATCCTGTTTTTCAACCACCCCTTCCCCGGTTACTGGTCCGCCCCCAACATCGACCACTTCCGGGAGGCGGGCGGCAACCAGGTAGTAGTCGGCATCGAAGCCGTCCACGGCCACCAGGCACACGAACGCGCCGCGGGCATGGACCCTTTCACCTACCCCGGTGGCGGTCTCAACGGTCTGGCCGACCACCTGTACTTGCAGCACCAGCCCTTTGCCCTGCTGGCCCACTCCGACTTCCACGTCCACAAGCAGGCCACAAAGTACGACTATCCCCCGGGCGTTTTTAACCACACTCTGGTGGGCGTCGAGCCCGGCAAACGCGACCCTGCAGCAATCTTTGCGGCCCTGCGGGCCGGTCGCACCTGCGCGGCCCAGGGCCGCTGGCTGGATTTGATCGACTGCTCTATTGAGGGGATATTTCCGGGGGCCACCTGGAGGGACAATCGGAGCCGTGCGGGCGAGCTCACTATCGCTCTGGACGCCGGCGAAGATCTGGACGACATCGAACTTTTGGGAAGCTTCACCGGTGCCGGGTCGCCGGCTCTCCTGCACTCCTTCGGACCACGCAAGGCCGGCCGCACCGAACTCGGCTTCGCAATACCGCCCCGCGCTCGCGGCTACGTTCGCCTGCGGGTCACTGCCGCCAGCCGCAAACGGCCCATTCCCGGCCCCGACGGACCCAAGCTTTTCCAGACCTCGGCCATTTTTCTGGACGCCTCTTAAAAGCCGTTTCAACCCCGCTTCAACACTACCAGAGTCGCCCCCCAACTGCCGCCACCCGTGCCCCCCAGGCGATATGACTCCACTTCGGGCCGCCTTTGCAGAATCGCGTGTACGGTCCGGCGCAACGCGCCCGTGCCCTTGCCGTGGACAATCCGCACCTGGAAGATCCCCTTTTCGCGACAGGCCTCCAGATAATCCGGCACCAGATCCTCGACCTCGCGGGGCTGGAAGGTGTGCAGATCCAGGGTGCCGTCGATTGGCACTTCTAGTGGTTCGCCTTGCTCCCAGTATTCTTCGTCCATGCACTGTTACTCCTTTGCCGGGGCCACGTCCCTGCCGCTCCCAAACCCTTTGCCCAATCCACATCCTGCCCAAAGATCGACAGCAACCCATTGGGATCGCGGAGGTGGAAATCGCGGATGCCATAGGGCTGCACATGCGGCTCCTGGGTGATTTTTGCACCCGCCCGGCTGTATTCCTGGTACCGCGCCTGTGCGTCCGCGACCTGAACGATAGCCGCACCCTGAATAAATTGCCGGGCGGACGAACTGGGTTTGTCCGGCGTATCCGATCTCTCCTCGTCTAACTCGAGAAAATAGGCCAGCCCGAGCGCAACTGGCAAGTAAACTATTTCTCCTGCGCTGTCCGGGCCGGTGTAAAGAGTCCACCTGCACCCACCTCGCCGTCGGCGCCGCAGATGGCCCGGGAGGAGGTGAAGCGCGGTTCAAAAAGGACTCATCTACAAACCGGCCGCCGGGAGGTAGTTCAAGCATCCGGACAGTCAGAGGCTCTTGACATCGGGATTGTGGGCCTATATTTTTAGCTATGGCTAAAATTTAAATTTATTTTCCGAAATGTTTTTTATAGAGAAGGTAAATGCGATGGACCCTCTCCAGGCATTGGTGGTGGCCGCCCTGGTGGTGCTGGCGGCCGGGGCGTTGTTTTGGCCGGAGCGCGGCTACTTCTGGCGCTGGCAGCAGCTCCGCAGGATGAGCGGACGCATCCTGGTCGAAGATGCACTCAAGCACCTGTACGAATGTGAATACCGCCGCCAGGTGCCCACGGTGGAGAGCCTTTCGGGGGCTCTGGGCATTTCCGGTAACCAGACGGTCGAAGTCCTCGCTCGCGTCGAGATTCTGGGACTGTCGAAGTCGGCGGGCGGCGACTTGCGCCTCACTTCCGAAGGGCGCGACCACGCGCTGCACATTATCCGCGTGCACCGCCTCTGGGAGCATCACCTGGCCGAGGAAACCGGCGTGGCCCAGGCCAAATGGCACAGCGAGGCCGAGAACCGCGAACACGATCTGTCGCCCGACGAGGCGGATCTTTTGTCGGCCCAAATGGGACACCCGGTCTACGACCCGCACGGCGATCCAATTCCCACCGCCGCCGGCGATATAGCACCTCGCCACGGGCGGCCTTTTACGGCCCTGCCCGCCGGCGAACTGGCGACGATCGTACACATTGAAGACGAGCCCGGCGATGTCTATGCCCAGCTGATCAACGAGGGCATCCACCTGGGCATGCACGTAGAAGTCATCCAGGTCGCGCCCGAGCGCATCCGCTTCCTGGCCGATGGCGACGAGCACGTCCTGGCTCCGGTCGTCGCCGCCAATGTCTTTGTCGCACCGCTGCCCAAGGAAGGTGAAATGGAAGGTCCCTTCGAGACCCTGGCTTTCCTGAAACCGCGCGAATCGGGACAGGTCCTGCGCATTTCTCAGGCCTGCCGTGGCCTCGAACGCCGCCGCTTGATGGACCTGGGGGTCGTGCCGGGCACGGTGATCGAAGCGGAGATGCGCAGCCCCAGCGGCGACCCCATCGCGTACCGCATCCGCGGAGCCATCATCGCCCTGCGCCGGGAACAAGCCGCTCAGATCTATATTTCCAGACAAATGGAGGTGCCCTGATGAGTACGCCTACACCGCAAAGCGCCGCCTGTGAGACCTGCCCGGTACACCACGCCGGCAATCTGGTCAAACTGGGGGTCAATATGGCCAACTGGGATTACGTGGTCGCCCTGGCCGGCAATCCCAACACCGGCAAGAGCACCGTATTCAACAGTCTGACCGGACTGCGCCAGCACACCGGCAACTGGCCGGGCAAGACCGTGGTGCGGGCCGAGGGCGGATTCGCCTATCAGGAAGCGCGCTATAAATTGGTGGATCTGCCCGGTACCTATTCCCTGCTGTCGACCAGCACCGACGAAGAAGTGGCGCGCGATTTCATTCTCTTCGGCCAGCCGGATGTGACCGTCATCGTGGCGGATGCCACCCGTCTGGAGCGCAATCTGAACCTGGTGCTGCAGGTCCTGGAGATAACCGACCGGGCCGTGGTCTGCCTCAACCTGGTGGATGAGGCCAAGCGGCATGGGCTGGCCGTGGACGAGCGCCGCCTGGCCCGCGACCTGGGGGTGCCGGTGGTGCCCACGGCGGCGCGGCAGGGCGAGGGCATACCGCAACTCTTGCAGACCATCGGCGAAGTGGCCACGGGGGAACTCGTCTGCAAATCGCACCGGATTCAGAACGAACCGGCGGCGCTCAAGCACGCCCTCAGCGAGCTCGCCGAGAAAATCGAAGCCGCCTTTCCCGGCCTCCCCAACGCGCGCTGGGTGGCCCTGCGCCTGCTCGAGGGCGACCAGCGCATCATAGAAGCGGTGCGCTCGGGCGAACTGGGAAACCTGAATCAGACAAAGGCCCCACAGACCGTCGAAGAAACGCGTGGACCTCTGGAGGTGAAGCCGTGAACGCAGAAGAATCGTCCAAAGAAATCCTGGCAGCGGCCAATAACTTGCGCTGGGAAACCGGCGGCAACCTCCACGACGCACTGATGGAAACCATCTATGCCGATGCGGCTCGGATCGCCGACCGCGCCGTGAGCCGCAGCGAGGAGCAATCCCGCTTCGACCTGGATCGCAACATCGACCGGTTGGTGACCAGCCGCTGGCTGGGTTTTCCCATGATGCTATTGATGCTGACGGTGGTGTTCTGGGTTACCATCGAGGGAGCCAATGTGCCGTCCAGCATGCTGGCCACTTTGCTGGTCGACTCCATTCACCCCGCTCTCAAAGACCTCGCCGCCACGGTGGGATTGCCCTGGTGGCTGGACGGCTTGCTGATCGACGGCATGTACCTGGCCATGGCCTGGGTAATCAGCGTCATGTTGCCGCCCATGGCCATCTTCTTCCCAATCTTCACCCTACTGGAGGATTTTGGCTATCTGCCCCGGGTGGCTTTCAACCTGGACAACCTGTTCAAAAAGGCCGGCGCCCACGGCAAGCAGTCCCTGACCATGGCTATGGGTTTCGGGTGCAATGCGGCCGCCATCGTCTCCACCCGCGTCATCGACAGTCCGCGCGAGCGCCTGATCGCCATTATCACCAACAATTTCGCTCTGTGCAACGGCCGCTGGCCCACCCAGATTCTGGTCGCCACCATTTTTATCGGCGGGCTGGCCCCCGCCCATCTG
>CAXFTV010000501.1:0-6963 GCA_964005845.1 uncultured bacterium | reverse complement strand
CTCTTTTAGTCTATCTTAGCATTTCCATACTGGCTCTGCTCGGCGCCAGTAATTCGTTCCTGGCCGCCGAGGATCTAGCATTTCAGTTTTGCCTTTTCGCTTTGTGGATTGTAGTGGCGCACCATTTTCGCGACTTGGCCCAGGTGATGAAACTCCTGTGGGTCGTGGTTTTAACCGCACTGGTGGTGGCGGTCATAGGAATTTTGCTTCCGGTGGTACTGCAAAGCCGCGGTATCCAGATTCTATCAGTTTCGACCCTGGGCAATCCCAATTTCGTAGCCCACTATCTTGATGTCATATTGCCGCTGGCAGGGGCTATGTTATTGCTTCCAGGCCGCAAGCGGAATCGGGTCGTTCTGCTGATCACTCTGGTGACGACGGGTTTTTTAATGCTGCTAACGCAGAGCCGCGCCGGTTGGCTGGCGGTGGGGATTGCGCTAGTATTTGGCCTGTATGCGAGAAAAGGTCGTACTCGGTGGGTGCGTGTGGCAGTGCTGGGTGCAGTAGTGCTGGCGCTTTTGAGCCCGAGTTTGGGGCTGGTTGCGGACAATGTTCACCTGGGCGGTGAGGAGCCCTTTTCAGGGCGTTTGGATGCGCTGATCCAGGAGGTTTGGGAGCGGGTGAAAAGTGGTTTCGATCCAGGTGACTTTTCGGTTGCGCAGCGCTTTATAATTTGGGCAGATACGCTGAGTTTGATCCATGCCCACCCTTTGCTGGGCGTGGGACCAGGTAATTACGTGCTAGAGCTGCCGCCGCACCGGACTGTATTGCGGCACCAAATTCAGAAGGAATTGGTAGGGCTACGGGAAGTTCCCATGACCTGGCACGCCCACAACGAATATCTGGAATTCTGGTCGGAGAGTGGTATATTGGGCCTGGCAGCCTTGCTGTGGCTTCTGGGTGGTCTTCTCTGGGTGGGCTGGCGGCGCTTGCAGACTGGGGCAAGCCCTGAGGCTTGGCTGCTAACGCTGGGGTGCATGGGGGGGGGGGTGGCCACCTTGGTGCACTGCCTTTTCAGTTTCAACTTGCGGGATCCCTCCTCGGCGACGCACTTTTGGGTCGTGGCTGGCGTCCTGGTTGCAGTCGTTAGCATGGGACCACAGCCGGGCAAGTATGCGCTGGATGTGGTATTGCGAGGTATTTGGCCGCGTTTGTCAATGGGCATCATCGGGGTTGGAGTGGTGCTGGTTGGCTGGCATGTCGGCTGGAGCTATGTGATGGGGGATTATTTCTATTTTCAAGGAGAGAAAATCTATCGGCGGGACAACCAATCGAATCTGGTAGCGGCATCGCTGCAGCGGGCAATTGAGTGGCGCGGTCACGATTTTCAGTACCACTATTTGCTCGGTTTATCCCACCTGGAAAATGGGCAGTATGAAGCAGCCGAGGCCTCTTTGCGCCGTAGTCTGGAGTTGCACCCGCATTACGCTTTGAGTCTACAGTTGTTGGGCCGTACTCTTTTTTATCTTCACAGAGATGATGAAGCAATACAGCTTTTGGAGCAGGCCGCCAGGCTGGACCCGCTGGAGGACAGGGTTTACAGTACATTGGCCATGGTGCATCGCCGGCAGGGAGACCACGACCAGGCTGTGGAGGTTTGGAAACGAGCTCTTGCCCTAGATCCCCAAGACGTCCAGCTTATAAATGGTCTGGGGGTAGAATACGGCAAGGTGCGGCGCCACAAAGAGGCAATAGCCGTGCTGGAACAGGGCATTCGGATACATCCCGACGAGGGTTTGCTTCAGGGCAATCTGGGTATTTTTTATTTTCAGACTGGAGCGTGGACGAAAGCGGAGAACGCCCTTCTTTTAGCAGCGGATCTCATGCCCGAAAGACCGACCTGGTGGCGGCATCTGGTGAATATCTACAAGCGACAGGGGAGGTTGGAGGAAGCGTTGTCTAAAGCCGAAAAAGACCTGAAAAAAAGCCCCCAAAGCGCACCTTTAAAACTTCGGGTGAAAATTCTGCACGGGGCATTGGAGAAGAGCAAGCGATGAATCCAAAAGACCAAAGTGACGCGGCGGAAGTGGATCTTTCGATTGTCATCCCAGTTCTCGATGAAGCGGAAAGCCTGGCTCCATTATGCAAAAAACTGGACAAAACTTTAAGGTCAATGGCAGTCGAGGCAGAGGTCATTTTTGTGGACGACGGCAGTACGGATCAATCTTTCGAGGTTATCGGCGCTTTGCTGCATCAGTATGAATACATCCATGCGCTGAGGTTCAGGCGCAATCATCGCAAGGCAGCCGCACTGGCGGCCGGGTTCAGGGAGGCCCGCGGCCAATTCATAATTACCATGGATGCGGATCTGCAGGACGATCCCGATGAAATTCCCCGGCTTATAAAGGCTTTGGATGAGGGTTTTGACCTCGTATCAGGTTGGAAGAAGGACCGCCATGATCCCCTGAGCAAGACGCTGCCCTCCAGAGTTTTCAATTGGGTGACTTCCAAAGTATCCGGCATTCGCCTGCACGATTTTAACTGTGGCCTCAAGGCCTATCGTCGCGAAGTCATCAACGAAGTCCTGCCTTATTTATACGGCGAGTTATATCGCTACCTTCCAGCTATTGCCTTCTGGGCGGGATACCGCGTAGGTGAGATTCCAGTACAGCACCATCCACGGCAGTTCGGCAAGTCTAAATTTGGCACAAAGCGCCTATTGAAAGGTTTTTTGGATTTGTTGACCATTACCTTTGTGGTCCGTTTTATGACTACGCCCATGCACATATTCGGGAGTCTGGGTGCTGTTTCGACCTTTGGTGGTAGTGTAATTTGCGCCTATATCGCCTTTTTGCGCTTTGAATATGGAAATATCCAGAATCGCTTTCCCCTGCTCATGCTCGGGGTGCTTTTGGTCATCATCGGAATTCAATTTTTTTCCACCGGTTTGCTGGGCGACATGCTGGCTAGTATGCACCAGCGTAGTGGGCGGAGCCCCCATGTTTATCAACGGCTTGGACACGACCGTGAAGGCGATGATTTAAGAGGGCCTAGGGGCACTTAGCACTCGAGCCGGCTGGCATAAATTAATTAGTGCCAGCCGGCTAAATTTGCGCCGCATAATTCCATCCCCAAATATATAGGTAATACACCAGAGAATTCCTTCAGGGCTCTCCGCGCGGGTCGGGCCTGTATGTAGACTTGAGGGTTCTCGGCCGTTCTGACCTGGCAATACTTTCCTCCGGATTTTTCTTTAAGTCCCCAATTATTTCCACTTTTTTCCGAATAACGGTATATATACAAGGTTAAATTATCCTTGTAAATGACTCTTCTGCAATTATTTATGTCTTTTGTGTAAAGAAAATGGCATAGTTATTGCTCAAATTGCTTTGCAAATAGCGATCAATCCTGGAGGGCTTCAATGTTTCTGGACAAGGTCATTTTCAATAAAACAAAGGTGCCGGTCCTAAATGCGGTACTGGACGTGACGCAACTTCGCCAGCGAGTGCTGGCAAACAATATCGCCAATGTATCGACCAAAGGTTATCGCAAGAAGAGCGTGCGCTTTCAGGAGTACCTCGCTTCTTTTGTCAGCAAACCGCCAGTGCAGGGCCAGATTAGCAATGCGCGCCATATCTCGATTCCCGGGCGGGTCAGCAATCCGGAAGTTTTCCAACCCGAGACTACGACAAACGATGCCGGGATTAACAATGTAGATATAGATATGGAAATGGCCGAACTGGCGGAAAATCACCTCTTTTTTAATGCCGGTTCCCATTTGCTGGCAGGGACCTTTAACGGGCTCAGGAAGAGCATCACGGGCAGACCTGGATAAGGTTTGAACAGGCGGATAAAAAATGCAGATTTTTGATTCATTCGATATCAGTGCTTCCGGTCTTAGTGCGCAGCGTCGCAAACTCACGGCGGTTGCCAGCAATATAGCGAATGTGGACACCACCCGCACCGATGAGGGGGGCCCATATAAGCGTCGTCGCATCGTCATGCTCGAGGCTCCCAAGATGACAAAATTCTCGACCATGCTCGAGGAGCAGGAGGGAAGGCTGCGGCAGACAGAATTGAGGCATATGCCCGAGGGCGAACCCCGCCCCGGCGAGTTTTTCGTAGGGTCGGGGGTGCTGAGCCAGGAAGTGAGGGAAGAGCCGGTAAAACCGCGCATGGTGTACGATCCCAATCACCCCGATGCGCGCGAAGACGGTTTTGTTTTGTATCCCGATGTTAATGTCATTACGGAAATGGTAGATATGATAGCGGCGTCGCGGGCATACGAGGCTAATGTGACTGTGATGAATGCGACCAAGGATATGGTCAACAGGGCTCTGGAGATTTAAATCCGGAGTAGGCAAAGGAGGCAGGCATGAACATCCAGCGAGTCAACTCGGGCATCCAGGGGCCAGCGCCGCAAAGGAGCCCGGGGCGCGATGGCATCGATTTAACCATTTCCGAAGGCGGGGTAGATTTTGCCAGAGCGGATCGGGCAGCGGTCGGCGGCAATCGCTTGGGAGAGGCACAGGTGGCCTCAAGCCCTTCCTTGCAGTCGGTGCTTTCTGCAGAGGAAGTCCGGGCTTTGGCTGCGAATTTCTCCCCCTCTAGCGCGGCTGCACCCGGAACTGCAGATGGGGGTAGCATGAGCATTTACAACGGGCGAGGAACGCGCGTCAGCGTACGGGCAGGCGAGGTGCAGGGGCGTTTGCTGGATATTAGGGGATAGGCCTATATCGGGGAGCAGGATCATGAACAGTAAAATTGAGAAGTTTGGTTACTGCCTATTTATCGGGGCTGTCTTGTGTTTTACTGCTCGCGCGGGTCACGCAGAGGCCAGGAGCGCGGGACCTCTTGCGGATATTTTGTCCAGGAGTTACCAGCGCAGCACGGTCAAGTCAATTGTCGGACATAGTTCCAGGGTTAAAAAAACAAGAAAACAAAGTCGCCACTTGGAGTTGCCGGCCTTTGTCAATGCGGGCAGGATGAAGCAGGTAGAGCGCTATCAAGACCTGATTGATCGCTATAGCGGCGAGTACGGACTTGATGCCGATCTGGTTAAAGCAGTGATCTACATGGAATCTGGAGGTAATCCCCAGGTCGTTTCTCCAAAGGGGGCGGGGGGATTGATGCAGTTGATGCCGGGCACTGCCGCTGAGTTGGGCGTTAAGGATCTTTTTGATCCGGAGGAAAATATCAAGTCGGGTACCCGCTATCTCAGTTCCTTGCTCAGGCGTTTTAAATCCACCGAGCTCGCGTTATGGGCCTATAATGCCGGACCTCGGGCGGTTGTGCGGGAACACATGCCGCTCGAGACCCAGAATTACGTGCCCGGAGTGATGCGGCTTAAGCGTCAATTCGAGCAGCAGTCCGGGGATTGATCGAATGAGCGTCGATATTATTCGCGACTATACGGGGCGAGGGGAGACTGGTTCATCCAGCTTAAAGATTCAGTCACAACCCCGAACGGAGGCACCAGGGGCAGCCGGAAAACCAAGTTTTATGGATTTGGTTAAAGACTTTGCCGGCGACGTTAACAATCTGCAGTTTCAGGCCGGTCACGGCATAGATATGTTGGCGACCGGACAAGCTGCCGACGTCCACCAGGTCATGGTCGCTGTGGAAGAAGCCGGAATTGCACTGGATTTGATGCTGGAAATTCGCAATAAGGTCCTGGAAGGTTATCAGGAATTGATACGGATGCAGGTCTAGGGATAGACATATTGTTGAAAGGCATTAAATGAATCTGCCAGAAGGGTTGAGCGATTTAGCAGAACGACCCCGAAATATTTGGGCTCAGGCTGGCCAGAACCAGCGCTATGCAATTTTGGGTGGTTTTGTATTAGTATTCCTGGCCCTCTTTATTGGCGTCATGGCACTTGGCGGAAATGGTGAGGAGTGGGAGCCGGCTATTCTGTATGCCAACCTGGATTATCAGGAAGCGGCAGAAATAAGCAATAGACTTGGGGCAATCGGCATAGATTATAAGTTGACCGAAGACGCCAGTACAATCGTGGTCCCCAAGGATCAAGTTAGGGATCTGCGTTTGCAATTGGCGGGCGAGGGGTTCCCAAAGAGTGGGCGGATGGGATACGAGATTTTTGAAGAAGCCCAGCTGGCCATGACTGATTTTCTCCAAAAAGTTAATTTCCAGCGAGCTTTGCAGGAAGAACTGGAAGAGACATTAATGGATATCGAGGGGGTGCGCAATGTCCGCATTCACCTGGTGATACCTGAACCCAGCCTCTTCACTGAGGAGCAGAATCCGGTCACCGCATCGGTTACTCTCGCCCTGGTCTCGGGGACCAAGTTAAAGCCCAAGAAAATCGATGCTATAGCCCACCTGGTGGGCGCTAGCGTTGAGGGGTTGGACGTAGAGAATGTGGTGATTGTCGATTCCGAAGGAAATATGCTCACCGAGGAGAAAGATCCACTGGTCAATCTGGCCAATAAGCAGTTCAGGATGCAACAACAGGTAGAATACGCCCTCGAGAAAAAAGTTCAGACCTTGATGGACGAGGTGATCGGCAAGGACCGCTCTAAAGTACGGGTCAACGTGGAACTCGACTTCAGCCAGCAGGACAGGCAGGAACAGGTTGTGACCCCGGGGGCGACGCAGGTTATCATCAGCGAGGAAACCAATGAAAAGAGTTCGGCCGAACAGGGCACCGAAGAACAGGCCATACGCAACTACGAAGTAAATCGAACGGTGCGGAATATAATTGGTTCGGTGGGCAGTATCAATAGACTGTCGATGGCTCTAACTATCGATAAAACCAAGGTGATTTGGAACGAAGAAACCGAAGTATACGAAGAAGAGAATCGTCCACAGGAAGAAATTCAAAATCTGGAAAAGTTGGCCAAAAAAGCAGTAGGCTTCAGCGACGAGCGAGGCGACCAGATAGAAGTTTTTCCCATGCTCTTCGACAAAAGTCAGGACATCCAAGCCAAGAGGGAGGCCAAGGCGGAAGAAAGGCAACAGTTCTGGACTGATATTGCCATCAACGTGGCCAAGATCCTCCT
>CAXFTV010000500.1:0-3744 GCA_964005845.1 uncultured bacterium | reverse complement strand
CCTGGCCGTCGACGGCTACTGGACGCTCCTTGATGGCGTGCATGCCCAGAATGCCACTCTGGGGAGGATTGAGGATCGGGGTGGACAGCAGAGAACCAAAGACCCCGCCGTTGGGAATGGGAAAGGTGCCGCCGCTCAATTCGTCCACCCCCAGCTTGTTATCGCGCGCAGCTTGAGCCAGGCGTTTTATTTCCTTTTCTAGCTGTGCCAGCGCCATGTTTTCGGCACCCCGCAGGACCGGCACTACCAGGCCGCGCTTGGCACTCACGGCAATTCCCAGATTTACGTAGTCGTGGTAAACAATGTCCGTACCTTCAATACTGGCATTGATCGCCTCGAAGGCCTGCAAAGCCAGCGCCGTGGCACGCGCAAAGAAGGACATCAGTCCCAGCGCTACCCCATGGACCTCGGCAAAACGCTCCTTGTGGCGGGCGCGCAGCGCCATCACCGCGCTCAAATCAACCTCGTTGAAAGTGGTAAGCATGGCGGCGTTGTGCTGCGCCGCCACCAGCCTTTCGGCAATCCGCTGGCGAATCTTGCTCATGGGCTCCCGGCGGACACCATCCTCAGTGGCCGCTACCACGGGCGCAGCTGGAGCGGGGCTGGGCTGGGCAAGCACCGGGGCTGGCGTTTCCTCCTCTTCTTGCCGCGCTTTATCTCCTTCCTTTTCCAGGTGGGCCAGCACGTCCTCTTTGGTCAGTCGCCCATCTCTCCCCGTACCGGCGAGATGGGAGGCATCCAGGCCCTGTTCTTCGACCAGGCGACGCACGGCCGGACTCAACTCACCCGGGGGCACTTCCTCTGCGGGTGCCGCCCCCCCCTCTTCAGCTTCCCCGGAAACAGCGGGTGCCGCTGCTTCCCGCGATCCAGTTTCGTCGATCTGTGCAATCCTATCGCCAACTTCCAGCGCCGCGTCTACTTCTTTGAGGGGGTGGAGGACACCCGCGGCCGGCGCCGGCAAATCCACGTTGGCTTTGTCGGTTTCGAGTACGCAGATGGGCTCGTCGCGCTCCACGTACTCGCCAGCAGCTTTGATCCATTCGAGCAAAACCACCTCGGTGACGGACTCGCCCATCTCCGGAATTTCAACATCAATAGCCATCTGACTGCTCCCCGGTGCCGACCTGTTGTTCACCGGCACCCTCTATTCCATCCTCTTGTTTGAGATCCAGCACCAATCTGTTGTGCTGCACCTTCAGGGCCTGCTCTACGATCTCCTGCTGCTCGTCCTGGTGTGTCTGGCTGACGCCGACGGCCGGGCTGGCTGCTTCGTCCCGTCCTATATAAGCGAGTTCGACTTCCTCCCGCAGGACCTCGTCCAGCAGCGGCTGGACAAAGTTCCAGGCGCCCATATTGCGCGCTTCTTCCTGTACCCAGCACACCTCCACAGCGCGGTTATAACGCTCGAGGATGCGCCGCAATTCGCGCTCGGGGAAGGGATAGATTTGCTCCAGCCGCACCAGGGCCACCTCCTTCAAGCCCAATTCCTCGCGGCCAGCGGCCAGTTCGTAGTAAACTTTGCCGCTGCACAGAACTACCCGCTCTACTCCTTCTGGATCGTCGCAGGCCGCATCGTCTATGACATTGCGAAAGCCACCTTGGGTAAAATCGCCGATAGCAGATACGCAGAGCTTGTGGCGCAACAGGCTCTTGGGCGTCATCAGGATGAGCGGCTTGCGAAAACTGCGCAGCATCTGCCGCCGCAACACGTGAAAAAGCTGCGCCGGCGTGGATGGGTAACAGACCTGGATATTGTCCTTGGCACACAGTTGTAAAAAGCGCTCCAGACGGGCACTGGAATGCTCCGGCCCCATGCCTTCATAGCCATGCGGTAGCAGCAGAACGATCCCACTCATGCGATGCCACTTGGCCTCGGCGCTGCTGAGGTACTGATCCAGAATCAGCTGAGCACCGTTGACGAAATCGCCGAACTGGGCCTCCCACATAATCAGGCGGCGCGGATCGGCCGACGAAATGCCGTATTCGAACCCCAAAACCGCCAGCTCGGATAACATGGTGTTGATTACCTGGAATTTACCCTGGCCATCGGACAGACAGGCCAGCGGCATATGGGTCTGTCCGTTTTTTCCATCGTGCCATACCGCATGCCGGTGCGAAAAGGTACCGCGCTGACTGTCCTGGCCGGCCAGGCGCACTGGAACCCGCTCAAGCAAAAGGCTGCCGAAAGCCAGCATCTCGCCGCATCCCCAGTCCACCGGCCGCTTACCTTCTACCATCTCGAGCCGCGCTTGCATGAGCCGAGCTACCGTTCGATGCAACGAAAAACCTGCGGGTATCTCGGTGGCTTTGCGGGCTATCTTTTCCAGAATCCTGACACCCACCGCGGTGTCGATATCCCACTCGTCTCCGGCCAGGGTCAAACCCTGCCAGACCCCTCCGAAGGTGTTGGTGCGCGGTTTTGCCCGCAGCCTCTGGGCCTTTTCCTGGCAGCGCTCCAGCGTAGCGCGCACCTCGCTGCGCATCTCGTCCGCTTCCTCCTCGACGACCTTGCCCTGCGCCTTCAACTCCCGGGTGTAGAGCTTGCAGATCGTGGGGTGGGCGGCAATTTCCCGGTACATAAGGGGTTGGGTGAGAGTGGGATCGTCGGCTTCGTTGTGGCCATAGCGGCGATAGCACCACAGATCGATCAGGACATCGCCCTTGAATTCCTGGCGAAACTCGATGGCCAGACGCGCGGCGTGCACTACGGCTTCGGGATCATCGGCGTTGACGTGAAAAACCGGCGCCTGAATCTGCCGGGCCACATCCGTCGGGTAGGTGGTAAAACGGCTCTCCGCCGGCGTCGCCGTGTAGCCCAGCTGGTTGTTGATGATGATGTGGATGGTACCACCGGTTTTATAGCCCTCGAGCTGCGATAAATTAAGGGTCTCGGCGACGATCCCCTGACCCGTGAAAGCAGCGTCGCCATGGATCTGTACCGGTACCACGCGGCTGCGCTCGACATCGTGCAGATAATCCTGCTTGGCCTGGACTATACCTTCGATGACTGGATTTACCAGTTCGAGGTGGCTGGGGTTTGGACTGAGCGAAAGGTGAATCTTGCGACCGCTGTTTTTGGTGATATAATCGTAGGAATATCCTTGGTGATATTTTACATCGCCTTCGTCCTCGGCGCCTTCGCTCTGCACCGCACCCTCAAATTCACCCAGGATGATCTCATAGGGTTTGTGGAGCAGGTGGGCCAGAACATTGAGGCGCCCCCTGTGGGCCATGCCGATGACCATCTCATCGACATCCAGTAGCCCCCCGGCCTCTACCAGAGTCTCCAGCAGCGGCAGCAAAGCTTCGCCCCCTTCTATGGAGAAGCGCTTCTGGCCGATGTAGCGGGTGTGGAGAAATTGCTCAAACTCTTCAGTCTCGATCAACTGCCAGAGAATCCTATGGCCCTGTTCCCGGGTAAATTCGGCCCGATTGTAAATCGGTTCAATTTTCTTTTCCAACCAGGTGCGCTGAGCTTTGTCGGCAATGGCCATGAAATCGACGCCCAGAGTGCGACAATAGGTAGCCCGTAGTTTTTCGAGCAACCCTTTGAGCGAACCGTCGGCCCTACCGTGAAAACCGCCGCAACCAACCCCCTTATCCAGATCCTCCTCCGCCAGGCCAAACTCGGAGAGTTCCAGCAGGGGATGGCTTTTGCGGTTGTGTCCCAGGGGATCCAGCTGAGCGATGAAATGACCTTCCTGGCGATAGCCCTGAACCAGGGCGTGGACCCCCTTTTCGGTG
>CAXFTV010000499.1:0-2136 GCA_964005845.1 uncultured bacterium | reverse complement strand
GGACATCAGCTTTAATTTTCCGCTTTATCACATGAATGTGCCGGGGTGGTGGACCGAGGGGATTGCCCAGTATACGCCGCACCAGTACGGGTACGATCGCTGGGATTCCCATCGGGATATGTTGCTGCGCATGGCGACTCTGGAAGACGACTTGCTTTCCTACGGAGAAATGGGCAGTCTCGGCAGCCGCAATGGGGCCTATTACGGCGAAATGGTCTACAACCAGGGCTATGCCCTGCTGCTTTATATCCAGGATCAGTACGGGGGTGAAAAAGTCAAAGCCCTTACGCATCACAGCGGCAACATCAGTTTTGACCCAGCTATCCGTCAGGTTCTGGGCATCTCAGCCGGTCAGCTCTATGACGATTGGGTGGCTTTTCTCAGAGAGCACTACGGCCAGCTCGCCGATGAAGTGCGCAGCCAAGGGCTTTTTCAAGGCCGCGATCTGCGCGAACTAAACGAAGGCATCATCGAGTACTATCCGACCTACTCGCCAGATGGTAAAAAGCTGGCCTATATCACCAGCGAAAAACACGACTATGCCATCCCCTACCTGAAGATCTACGATTTCGAGACCGGCGAAAAGAAAAAGCTGAAAGATTTTGTGGACACCCGCATTTCCTGGTCGTCGGATAGCCAGGAGATCATCTACGTGCGCAATAAGAGTAATTTTAACGACCTTTATATCTATAATTTCGAGAAGGATAAAGAAACCCGCATCAGCGCCCGGTTGCGCGCCAAGGATCCGGCTTTTTCTCCAGATGGGGAGCGCATTGTCTTCGTGCGCAATGAGGATGGCACCAACAATCTGGGATTGATCAATCGCGACGGCAGTGATCTGCTCTACCTGACCAACCACAACGATGGCACCCAGTATTCGGCACCCCGCTTTTCGCCCGACGGACAGTGGATTCTCTTCAGTGTTTTCCGCGGTGAGGACCGCGACATCGCGCTCATGCGCGCCGATAGTCCGTCCCTGCCCCCCAAATACGGTCGCCGCAACTACCCCAAAGGCAAGGATGGATCCTTGGAGCAGTTCAAAAGCAACGCCGAGACCCAGCAGGCCTTTCCCGACAGTCTCGCCTTTCCGGATCCGGACATTTCGGGTTTCCGCGCACTACTGGCCTCCCGGGCCGACGAGCGCGACCCATTCTGGCTGGGGGATGGCAGCGGTTTCGTATTTGCTTCGGATCAGAGCGGCATTTTCAATATTTATCTGTACCACCTGGAAACGGGCGAGGTGGAGCAACTGACCAATGTGCTGGGCGGAGCATTTGCCCCGTCGGTATCGCCATCGGGTCGGGTCGCCTACTCGGGTTACCACGCCGCTGATTACAGCCTCTACGAGTTCGAGTTGGGCACCTATCAGAAAACTGCGCTCGTCGAGCCGGTGGCCCTGCGCGACTACCAATCTATTTTTCGCGGCCCCAAACTATCCGAACAGTACCGGGTATTTCGCTACAGCGGGCGCAAAACCATCGATTATATCCCCATCCTCAGCGTCGGGCCCACCTTCCTGGGCAACGAATTTGGTCTCAACCAACTCAGTGCCGGCCTGCAGTTCAGCACCGGAGAGCAATTTGGCGGAGAGCGACTTACGGCCTGGGGGGTTTTCGGCAAAAATTTTCGCGCCGATACAGACCTGAATACTGATTTGGGACTTTATTACGAGCGCAATTTGCGGCCACAGCTAGCTAATAATCAGGTCTTCAATCCTTCTTTTTACATTTCTTTGCGACGGCGTGAGATCGACAGTTTGCAAGAAAGGCAAATTTTCAGAGCCGATACCCTGGCCTCGACTACTATTGCCGTTCCCGTGGGTGAGGATTCAACCGTGATATACCCGAACGTCAAGCAATATTCACTGGCGAAAAGGGATCTCGAAGACGCCTTCAAAGATGTCTATAAGAACATCGCCTTGGGAATTGATCTGCCCCTGACTCGCCGGCAGCGCCTCGCCTTCCAGTACATGCGGCGCAACTACGAGGAAAGCTGGGGGCGGCAGCTGGATCGGGTGCGGTTCAACGATTTTTTCCTCCAGGAGGTCAGCCCGGGAGATACCGTAAATATCACTGCAAACCTGCCGGCGGGCGTGACGGCTATGGATACCATGCTGGTCGGCCCGGAGAAGCCGCT
>CAXFTV010000498.1:0-6160 GCA_964005845.1 uncultured bacterium | reverse complement strand
CGCCCAGGGCACCGATGAGCATGGCCAGGATGATGCCCCAGAAAATCATCCGCCGGGTGCGCGGTTCCATTTCATCGATGAGTTTGAGGGCGTTGGTACAGGCGGCCAGCACAAAGCTCCGTATTTCCGACGCCCAGATATAGGCCAGGGACAGGGTGAAGACTCCGGTCGAACCAACGAGGGTGGATCCCAGTCCGTGGACGATGAAATCGGGGGCGATCATGGGCGGGCGCAGGGTGGCCAGACCAGCCTCGGTTATGATGCGGGTTATGCCGATGAAAATGAGCAGAGCGACGACGATGAAAAGCAGCGAGATCCACAGCGGCGTACCCATGATCCACAGCCAACCCACCATCACCACGACGCCGCAGAGCACGCCGAACAGCGCATTGCGATAGGACAGGATTTCATCCGCATCGTCTATATCGGGGGCTTTGCCCATGGCTTTAAGATAGACGTTTTTCAAGTGCTCGCGGCCGAGCCACAGGCCGACCAGGACCATACAGAGCAGGGCGCCCAGACCTTGATAACCCAGCAGCGGTGCATCCGGCACCCCGAAGAAAGGTTTTTGCGCTGATTTTATGCCGCCGATTTGCAGCAGCGCTTTTTGCACTTTGCCGAACAAGTAGAAGATCCATATGCTGGCCGCCACCCGGGTGTTTATGAAATAGGAAAACCCCACCAGGGCAAAACTGATTCGCAGGGTCAAATGTTGATCGCCGACAAAGGGGAGCGTCCAGCCCAGATTGGGGGGAACGACGGGAATCTGGTAGCGGGTAAGGGCTATTGAGGTGCCGATGAGCAGGGGGATGGCGGCGCCGATCCACATGGTTTTTCTTTTGAAGAAATCGTTTACCAGTTTGTTCTCGTTTTCGCCGCGGATCATGGCCAGACCCACCTGGGCCAGCGGGTAGGCCAGGCGTTCGCGCTCCATCCACTGACGCCGCAGAATTACCGCGATGGATACCATGGTGACGTACAGGCCGATGAGAAAAAGGGCCCACCACATCAGGGGTTCGATCCAGGCCTCATAGGGTATGCTCTGGCCAGCCGATATGCCCTCGTAAAGAGTGGTATTGCGCGCCCCATCGTCCACCAGGATTTTTTGGGTGGGGAAGTGGGGAAAGAGTTTCTCCTGCCAGTTGTTTTCCGGTGACGCATAGTAGAAGATGGCACTGATCATCGGCAGCAGCTGTTCGCTCAGTCCCATGGTGCACAGGGCCGATACGATGAGCAGCATGGCGTAGACCATGATAAGTTCGGCCCGATTTAGGGCTAGGCCGCGCCCCTGGCCGGCCAGGGGCAGATTGATCAGGGCGCAGAGCAGCAGGAAAATGGAAAAAATCAGGCCGGGCGAATAGGGGTTCAGATCATCCAGGGGCCAGTAGGCCTGCACGAAGAGGGCACCGACGAGCAGGGCAAATATGAGGGCGGCCATTTTGCTGCGTCCAGCCAGCTTCAAGGCCAGGTTGAGCACGCCGATTAGAAACAGGAAGATAAAGATGGCGCCGGGGGTGCTGATATCCAGCGCCATGTAAGTGCTCCGGAGGATCATGTTGTTATAAGGTGCGCAAATGGCCAGAAAGAAGCTGAGAAAGGAGCCCACCCAAAAGCCCCGCATGCTGAGCTGGTGGCGGCCGGATTCCCGCAGAAGGGATTGCTTTTTAAGCTGTTTTTGGAGGTATTGGTGGTAGGTGTTCGGAATTATTTTGTGCAACCGGTTTGGCTCCGATTAAGCGTGAAAGTGCATGGGAAAGGAAAAAAGAATAGGCTATCCCCGACAAAAGTCAAACGACCTTGCGCGGCTCTGGTCAAAGAAGTATATCCTGGATTCGTTCCGCTGGAATATCACACTGGAGGATTCCATTAATGGCTCAAAATGAGTGCTACACCAAAGAATGGCAACGCACCAGGCCCGATCTTGTAGTTTATCTGCCCGCCCTACCCGGGCAGCGCGATGAATACGCCGACCACATCCAGATATTCTACACTCCGGGGGGGGATTTGCTGGCCATATGGACCCAGGCCTCTTACGAAAGTGCTCCAGATAACCGCATCGTCTACTCGCGCAGTAGCGATGGCGGGAAAACCTGGGCGCCGATCCAGGTGCTCGACGAGCCCCGCGCGCCCGGATTGTGTCCGGCTCTGGGCTTCCCACTGGTCAGTCGCTCCGGGCGGCTCTACTGTCTCTATAACCAGAATCTGGGCAGTGCCGACCGCGGTGCTTTGTTCTGTGGGGTTTTGCGCGTTAAGTACTCGGATGACGATGGCCATACCTGGATTGCGGGAGAGGCCGATATCGAGTGGCGGCGCACCCGCTTCGATCATCCCGATCCCGAGGTGCCGGCCAACTGCATTGTCTGGCAGGCGCCGATCAGGGATGCCCGGGATCGTTTGGTCGTGGGCTTTAGCCGCTGGAGCAATTCGACGATCCGGCCGCGCCCCCTGGGAGGCAATCGCTTCCATGCCGATACCCACTGCGAGTTGATGCGCTTCGACAATATAGATGAAGGTCCGCATCCAAAGGACCTGGAGATCACCTGGCTGCCGGATGAGGAAGGCGAGATCGCAGTGTCTCCCGGCATCGAACCAGATGCTTCGCGCGGCTACAGTCTGGCTGAGGAACCAGCGCTTGCACTCTTGCCGGACGGTCGTTTGTGGATGAATATGAGGACGGTCACGGGGCGCATATGGTACACCGTTTCCGCCGACCACGGCCATAGCTGGCGGCCGCCCGAGCCGCTGCGCTATCGCGACAATGGGGCCGAGGTGCTACACCCCAAATCGCCCGCTCCCTGCTACCGCCTGGAGGATGGGCGCTACCTGCTTTTTTTCCATAATCACGATGGCTACGACTATGGCGCCACGGGTCCCTGGGATATGGACGCCCGGCGCCCCTTGTTCGTCACAGTAGGGGAATTCAGGCCCGGAGCGCACCAGCCCATCTGGTTCAGCGAACCTCGACTTTTATGCGATACCGAGAATGTGACGGCGGGCGTCACGGCGCTGACCTGGTTGGCCATGTATTCCAGCCTGACCGAACGCGGGGGGCGCCGCATTTTCTGGTACGCCGACCGCAAGCAATTCGTCCTCGGCAAGTACATTAGCGACGAGATGCTCGCAGGCATGGTGCCGGACAGCTGCTGAATCAGAGGTAGAAAATGGCATTGCCGATCATGCCGGTGCAGTAGTCGATGACCAGCCAGATGCCGTTGCAACTCATCTGGCCGGCGATCAAACCGAGGAAAAAAGGCTGGCTGCGGCGGTGGAAACCAGGGCCGCCGTAGCGCAGGACAAGCACCTTGATCAGCCAGGCCAGGAAGACGCTGAAGGCGATCCAGCGCACCAACCAGGTGCCCGAGATGGCGAAGCCGATGGGGTGCAGCGGCCACCAGGTCAGGTACTGGCGGGCCCACATCATCGCCAGCATGGTGGTGCCGCCGCCGAGAAAAAATCCGATCCCCGGCCAGTAGATGCCGCTGGGGCCGAGATTGCGGGCGGTATTTTCGTAGAGCTGCTGGGGCGTCGATAGGACATGATTTCGTCGTCGTCGCTGCAGTGGGGCGCTTTCCCAAAGGCTTTGAGGAAAACGTTTTTCAAGTGTTCCCGTGCGATCCATAGTCCCACCAGGACCATGGCCAGCAGGGCGCCCAGTCCCTGGTAGCCGATAAAGGGAAAATTGGCGATTCCATAGGTCATTTGCTGGTCGGATTTGAGACCAGTGACGATAAAGAGCTCTTTTTCGAACATTGAAAGGAGCTGGAAAATCCAGATACTGGCCGCGATCCTGGTGTTGATCAGGTAGGAAAATCCGATCATCGCAAAACTGATGTGCAGCTGCAAGTTCTGCTGGTCAATTAAGGGCAACCACCAGCCCAGCGTCGGCGCGGGGATGGCGGCATTGTAGCGGCTCAGTCCGATGAGGCTGCCGCATAGTAGGGGCAGGGCAAAGCCGATCCACATTGAGTATTGCTTGAAGAAGCCATTAACCAACCCTTTCTCATCTTCGCCGCGGACCATGGCCAGGCCCACCTGGGTCAGCGGGTAGGCCAGGCGCTCGCGCTCCATCCACTGATGGCGCAGAATTACCGCGATCGACACCATGGTCAGGTATAGGGCCAGCAGGAAGATGCCCCACCACATCAGCGGCTCGGCCCAGGCTCCGTAGGGAATGGCTTGATCGGCGCCAGATAAGCCCTCGTAGAAAGCGGTATTGCGGTTGCCATCGTTGACCAGGAGGGGATGTTCCGGGAAGTGGGGAAATAGCATTTCCCGCCATTTATTCTCCGGCGAAGCAAAGTAGAAGATGGCAGTAATGGCCGGCAGCAATTCCTCGCTGAGCCCCATGGTACACAGCGAGGAAACAATCAACAACATGGTGTACACCAGGATCAGCTCCGCCCGATTCAGAGCCAGGCTGAGGCCACGGCCGACCAGAAACAGGTTGACCAGGGCGCTCAGCAGTACAAAGGTGCAAAAGATCAGCCCGGGGGAGTGCGGGTCGAGGGCGTCCAGAGAATCGCAGGCAGCGAGCCAGCTGGCTACCGCCAGCAGGGCAAAGAGTCCGGCGCCCATAAGGCTGCGGGCAGCCAGTTTCAGCACCAGATTCAGGACCCCGATCAGGAACAGGAAGAGAAAGATGGCGCCGGGGGTGCTGATATCCAGGGCCATGAAGCTCCCCTTGATGATCATATTGCCATAGGGGGCGCCGATGGCCAGGAAGAAACTGAGGAAGCTGCCCACCCAGAAACCGCGCAGAGTGAGCCTGTGCTCACGCGCGCCGGTGAAAATGGATCTGATCTGGTTTTCCAGGTAGTGGTTGTATTGCCCAGGTATTTCTTTATGCAAAGAAATATATCAACCGCTTTTGGGAACGAGCTGGCGAATGCCGTTCTCGTAGCGGATCTCCATATCTTCTTCCATCGGGGGCAAAGAGCGAATCCCCATCTCGCCGGAGGAAACCAGAGGTTCGGTGATCAGCAGAAGTTCGTCCAGGGATTCCTGCGGGGTTTTGCCGCTGGTGTCGAGGTCGATCCTATTGCGCGAACTGAAAAGCGATTTATCGCACTCTTCGGCAAAGCGCTGCTTGATTTCCGCAATATCATTTTCTTTGATTATCTGGTATTCGTGCGGGGCGGTCTGCATGCGCTCGCGGATGGTCTCGTCGCTGGCGGTGAGGTGGATCATCAGCACATCGGGCAAGTGGAAGGCGAGCACCGCAGCTTCGTATTCGCGTTGGAAGCCGTAGTGGAAGTTGGGGTAGTAGTGGCTTTCGGGGTCGTTTCCGTACATGGAGGTATAGACGGCTTCTTCGATGTGCCAGCCGGCCAGCAGGGGGTTTTCGTAATTCCGTATAATATCGATGTGATAGTGAATTTGCATGCGCTGCATGCGCTCCTTAACATCGTTGGGGAAATTGATTGCAAGCGCCCGCGAGTCGGCACTCAGGCTGCTGTCGGGCAAGGTGAAGTGGTCGTCGTTGTGAGTCCGGCGACCGCGTTTCTTGTAGTAATCGGAAAGCAGATTTATCAGGGTGGTTTTGCCGCTGTATTCTATGCCAACGAAGAGACTGCGCATGATTTTCAACTCCTATTGGTAGGTTGGGGGGATTGACCCATTTATTTGGGATACAAGGTGGAAAAACTTGAAGGGGGCGTCAAGTATCGGTATAATTTGGAAACGCATTTGGTGCATACAATTCCGCGGGGAATTTCGCTGAGGGGTGGCGCCTGCATTTTCGCACTGGGCGGCAAATTTCCCTTTGGGCTGAAGGAGTCAAACAGATGAGTGAAAACCAATTCGCCGGGCGCACCGCCCTGGTGACCGGTGGAGGACGCGGCATCGGCAGGGCCGTATGTGCCATGCTGGCACAAAACGGGGCTCGGGTTGCAATCAACTACCAGCGCGATGAAAGGGCGGCACGGCAGAGTCTGCAACAGGTCGAGGCGGCCGGCGCCCAGGGGTTACTGGTGCCGGCTGATGTGTCGCAGGCCACTGAGGTCGAGCGCATGGTGGGCGCCGTACGAGAGCGTTTCGGGCCGGTTGAATTGCTGGTTAACAACGCCGGCATTAGCGCAATGGTCGAGCACGACGAACTGGAATTCGACGCCTGGAAGCGGATGTTCGAAGTCAATGTAGATGGCCCTTTTCTCACCACCTG
>CAXFTV010000497.1:0-3857 GCA_964005845.1 uncultured bacterium | reverse complement strand
GGAGCAGGCGGTTTTCGCCGCCGCACCCGCAGCGGGCGCAAACGCAATAAAAACCGCGCCGCGCCTCACAAAACGCCAGCGCCAGAATCGCCTCCCGATCTGGTCGACCTATTTACTTTGAAACACGCGCCCAAAATCCTGCGGCGCCGGCATCTCGCACGCCAAGAAATCGCGCCCGCGCACGTATTCCGACACATCGACGAATACCGCATCCTTTGCGCTCGACTCGTACGCCGCCATCAACACCGCCATGGTGTCCCAGGCCATCAGCGCCCCGGACTGGGGATAGCGCTCTTCATCCAGGGCGCAATCCACCGCGTCGTTCATCTCGCCGACATAGCCGTGCGCGTGGAACTGGTTGGGCGCCGGAAAAGAAGTTCCCTGCGCCGTCGGCAACTTCTCGCGCAATACCAACTCGCCGGCCGCCGCTGCCACCGGCAAGAACAGCTCGTTGCCGTTGTTGGGATTGACCCGCATATCGTACTGGCCAAAGTCGCCGATGACGGAAAGCTCGTTGCGAATGCCGCTGATGCTCAGATCGTAGCCCAGCACCTCGGCTACGGTCTGGTCCTCAAAGACGACGGTGACGTGGCCGAAATCGTCCACATTCTGCATGACGCGGAAGTGCTCGCCGGCACCCTCGGGCTGGTGTTTCAAAACCTGCAGGGCCACCGCCGAAACCTTGAGCGGCCGGATCGGCTGGCCATTCTGCAGGATGCCCTCCACCTGTTTGAGGTAGAGAATCGGACCCAGAGGATGGCAGGCCTTGTTGAAGAGCGCCCCCCCTCCCGACAGCGAGGGGGTGTCGTAGGCCGGAGCGTGCGAACCCTGGTGGGCGCAGGCGCCGCGCTGATAGAGGATCTTGCCCTTGCCGACGGCGCGCGCCTGTCCCATCACTTCGACCAGCCCTTTTACGCCATCGACGTAGATGAAGTCCTCGGCGTAAAGCAATTTGGCACCGTGCTGGCGCACCGCGTCGAGCACTTCGGCCAGATAGGCCATGGACTCCTGCTTGCGGACTGCCGCACTCGCTTCGCGGCCCGCGGCATAACCGGGCCAGATGACCGGCGGTTTTTCGAGCACGATCACCTTGACCCCGGCCGCAGCCGCCTCCACTACATAGGGCCCGTGCGCAAAGTTGGCGCAGGCGATATTGTCGATATCCGATCGCACTGTGCTAACCATGTCCTGGTGCGCGGCAAAAGCCCGGGTAAAGCCGTGCTTCTCGGCAAATTTCTGCGCGTTTTCCAGGTGGCCGGCACAGACTCCTGCAAGCTCGATTTCCACCCCGTTTTTATGCGGGATCATACCGTAGACCCGGGTGGTATAGTCGCCCGCGAAACCCGTGCCGCTAATGGTCACTTTGAGTGTTCTCGTCGCCATTTTTGTAGAAACCTTTCGAGGAAATCCGCGGATTTAACCGCGCGCGCTTTACACCTGAGTTGTCGCCGCGGGCTCAAATACTATTTTTATCCGGAAGCGCGGCGCGAAATACCGCAATAATACGAGCCGCAATACCGGACGGCTTTTTATGCGGAGTGGGCGGGGGATCTCCGGGACGGGAGCGGGAGCCAAATGCCCCGGACCTCATAAAGCGAAGTCGGCCCACTCCCCTGCGGCCACCCGCCGACTTCGCGCCCTGGCAAAAATAATATGGCGCATCGACCCGAACCGGTAAAGCCCAGGCCATCACATCGCCACCGCAAAACCTCTCTCGCCGAGCAGTGGATATGTTCACCATACGCCGAGCACAACCCGAAGATGCGGAATCGGTCTTCGGCCTGGCCAGCACCCTGGCCACCTCGTTCGCGGTGGAGCGGCACGCCTATGAGATTTCCTTCGCCGAGCTACTCGCAACACCACATGCGTTCTTAAGCGTGGCGCAGGCCGGCACTCCCCTCGTCGGCTACCTGCTCGGCTTTGACCACTACACCTTCTACGCCAACGGCCGCGTCTCGTGGGTGGAGGAAGTCATGGTCGCCGCGGACTACCGCAGACGGGGAGTGGGCCGACTGTTGATGGCGCGCTTCGAGCATTGGGCCAGAAGCAGGAACTCGCGCTTGGTCGCCCTGTCCACGCGCCGCGCCGCCGCCTTTTATACCGCGCTGGGCTATGAAGAGTCGGCCGTCTATTTCAGGAAGGTGCTGGACTGAGCAACCGCCGGACTGGCCATGCCACCCCTGCTGGCCGGCGGGGGCAGACCCCGCTTCCCGCCCCCACGGCCAGACATTGACAGCGGCACCACTTTGAAAGAGTTTGGAGCGATATTGCAACCCTGAAATCAAAATTTCACAGGGCCGTGAGCAGACGACTTTTCTGTCGCCGTACCAGGCGGCCACAGGAGCAATGCCATGATCTACGAAATGCGCACCTATAATCTCAAAACGGGCAACTTGCAGGAATACTGGAAACGCTTCGGCGAAAAACTTCCCGGTCGGCAGGAGTTTTCCAGACTTGCAGGCCATTGGTACACCGAAGTAGGCCCCCTCAACCAGATGGTCGCTATATGGCCCTATCGGGATCTGCAGCAAAGAGCCGACATCCGCAAACGCGCCGAGGCCGGCCCGGACCCGAAGTGGCCGCCCGACTCGGCCGAACTCATCGTCGATATGGTCTCTCAGATTTATCTGCCGGCGCCCTTTATGGAGCCCCTGGAGGCAAGGCCTCTCGGCCCCCTGTACGAAATGCGTCTGTACACCTATCCGGCGGAGACAGTGGCGCTGGTACTGGACGCATGGGGCAAAGGCATAGCCGAGCGCCAGCAGCTCTCCCCCCTGGTGGGCTGCTGGTACGGGGAATGCGGCGGCCTCGACAATTTCGTCCACATGTGGGCTTTCGCCAGTTTCGAAGAGCGCCTGCGGGTGCGCGAGAAAGCGCAGGCGCTCGAATTCTGGCCGCCTGAGATCCCGGTCAAACCCGTGCGCCAGGAAAATAAGATTATGTTTCCGGCACCTTTCTCGCCCATGCAGTAAGAGCAGCTTTCACCCCGGGAGAAAAGCGATGTTCCGCGTTGGCATTATCGGCTGCGGCCGCATGGCCGATACCATTGAAGACGAACAGCTGGAAAGAAGAAAAAAACAGCCCTATCGGGGCGGCCTGGTACTGCCCTATGCACATGCCGCCGGCTATGCGGCAGTGGAAGAGACGGAAGTCGTGGCCGCCTGCGATATCGACGCCACGCGTCTGCGCGCCTTTGTCGATCGCTGGAAGGTAAAAAGCTACGTGGACTATCGCGAGATGATAGAAAAAGAAGATCTCGATATAGTCAGCGTCGCCACGCGTCCGGAGCAACACGCCGAACAAATGATCTTCGCGGCCAACCACGGTATTGCAGGCATCTACGCGGAGAAACCTCTGTGCATGTCGCTGCGGGAAACCGATGCCATCCGCGCCGCTTTCGAGCACAACCAGGTCCACCTCGAGTACGGGCCTATCTACCGCCACTGGACGGCCTGTGAACAGGCGCGCGTGCTGGGGGAAAAGGGCGCACTGGGGGAAATCAAAGCGGTGCTGGGTTTTGAGGGCAAGGCGCTCGAAGGACATTTTATCGACCTGCTGCTCTATCTGTTGGGCGATCCAGAACCGGTTTCTATTCAGGGTGCCATCTCGCAACTGTGTCCGGTCGAGGGCGATACCAGGGGCCTGAAGTTCAAAGATACCCCCCTGCTCTGGGCCCTGATCGAATTCGACAACGGCACCTTTGCCCACGTGGCGCGCACGGGCGTGGGGCGGGAGTACGAACTGGTGGGCTCAGAGGGGAGTGTCCGCATCCTCAACGACGGCGAAGGGGTGCAGCTGCGCCGTCGGAACCCGGCGTCCGCAGCGCTGGACGTGGTGCCGGTCGAACAGATGGAATC
>CAXFTV010000496.1:0-5747 GCA_964005845.1 uncultured bacterium | reverse complement strand
TTTTTGCCGGCGACACCGGTTATTCAAAAGATTTTCGCGATCTGGGCACCCGCCTGGGGCCCTTTGATCTGGCGGCGATTCCAATTGGCGCCTATGAGCCGGGCTGGTTTATGTCCGCTGTCCACGTCAATCCAGAACAGGCGGTAAAAATCCACCAGGACGTGGGCGCGCGCTACTCCGTGGGCATGCACTGGGGCACATTTATGCTGGCGGACGAAGACATGGACGAGCCGCCCCGGCGTCTGAGGGCCGCCCTGGCAGCAAGCGGCATTTCCCCGGAGCGCTTCTTCATCATGCGGCACGGCGAGACCCGGCTACTGGATTTTTTGGTTTATTCGAAGAATCCTTCGTTGTGAGGCCGCAGGTCTATTTCGAACCCCCAGGCGCCTCGGTCCTGCTGTACCAGGTCCCAGTAGGCCTGGGCGACCGCGTCGGTGTTGAGCAGGGGGTCATCCTCTTCAACATATCCGCTGTTGCGCACGTGGGGGGTATCCAGGACCCCGTCTATGATGATGTGGGCGACGTGGATACCTCGGGGCCATAATTCGCGCGCCAGGGACCAGGCCAGGCCACGCACCGCGAACTTGGCGCTGCTGAAGGCCAGGGCGCCCGCCCGTCCACGCATGGACGAGGTGGCTCCGGTGAAGAGGATGGTCCCGCTACCCCTGGGCACCATGTCGGCGGCAGCTTCCTGTGCGCATAGCAGGGAGCCGTAGGCGCAGACGCGCCAGGATTGTTCAAAATCCTCCGGCGTCAAATCGAGGAAATCCTTCCAGACGGCGTTGCCGGCATGATTGATCATCAGGTCGACCGGACCCAGCTGGTCGCGCACCTGAGCAAAGCTCCGAGCCACCTGTTCGGGACTGGTTATATCGGTGGGCAGGGGCAGGGCCGTCCGGCCCTTATGGCCTAGTTCTTCGGCCAGTTCCTGGATGTAGCCGGGAGAGCGTGCCAGCAAAGCGACCTGGTAATCTGCAGCGGCAAATTTTCGCACTAAAGATGCTCCCAGGCCAGCGCCGACGCCCGATATTACAGCAGTTCTGGACATGGCAATTCTCCTTTTATTTGAGGGCGCTCCTAAAAAATGACAACTGGGGCTGCGCCCTGTTCGCGCGTAGAAAATATAACCAATTACGCTGGTGCAGGCGCATTTGTTTGGGCCTCGATTTATGAATGATTGGGATTGCCGGTATGGGGAGCGCGAGCACGTGGAATGCGGGTAATTACCTCTGATTTGCCAGCAGTGCACGAGGGCGGAGATAGAAAGCCCAGTACTTATTCCCGCTGGATAACTGCGTTGCGCAAAGATTGCGAGAGGCCGAAAAGCAGCGCAAGAATTTCTCCATCGCGCCGATATATATCAATAAATCTTGATATTGACATATATTGATATTTACTCTATTTTTCAGACGACAACTCACCGCAAGGTTCTCGAAGATATGGCGGATGTGCTCAAGATATACAAAGCTCTGGCGGACGAGACCCGCTTGCGGCTGGTGCGGTTGCTGGCGCGCGGGGCTTTTAACGTCAATGAGATCATCGATATCCTGCACATGGGGCAGAGCCGCATTTCGCGCCATTTGAAAATTTTGACCGAAGCCGGTCTGGTGAGCAAGCGGCGCGAGGGGACCTGGATTTATTATCAGTGCAGCGAGGCGGCGGACGCCATGGTCGCCGACGTACTGGGCCATTTGCGGCGTCACGAGCAGGCCGTGCCCTTTGGCGTCGAGGATCTGCAGAGCCTGGAGATCGTGGTCGAACGCCGCCGGGAGCAGACCCGGACCTTCTTCGACAGCATTGAGGATCCACAGGAAGTTCTTCACCACCAGAGCCTGGACGGGAGTTTCTATCGGCGGATTGCCCTCTCCCTGCTGCCGCCGCTCAGTGGGGTGGCGCTGGATTTGGGGACCGGGTCGGGGCTGTTGCTGCCGGCTTTGCTGCAACGCGCCGAACGGGTGATTGCAGTGGATGCCTCCAGCACCATGCTGGAACTGGCGCGGCAGACCGTGGGGGCCGGGGCGCAGCGCTGCGATTTGCGGCTCGGGGATCTGGAGCACCTGCCCGTGGCCGACGGCGAGGCCGACGTGGTAATCTCCTGCATGGTATTGCACCACCTCTCGGATCCGTCCACGGCCCTGGCCGAGGCGCATCGGGCGCTGAAACCAGGTGGGCATATTGCCATCGTCGACCTCGACCAGCACGCCGATGAGAGCCTGCGCGAGCGCCTGGCGGATTTGTGGCTGGGATTCCGGCCCGACACCGTGCGGGGCTGGCTCGAGAAACTGAATTTCACCATCACCGGAGCCGACGTCGTCGGCGAGCCGGATTCTCTCAAACTCATCACCTTCAGAGGACAGAAGCAATGGCCAAAGTCGCAAATAAGACAAAAAAGAGGAAGAGCGCGAAAAAAGACTACAAAGTAGCGGATATAGCCGAGGCTGCCTGGGGGCGGCGCGAAATCGAGCTGGCCGAAAAGGAGATGCCCGGTTTGATCGCCCTGCGCGACACTCTGGGCAAAAAGCAGCCACTCAAGGGGGCGCGGATCGCCGGGTCACTGCATATGACTATTCAGACTGCGGTGTTGATCGAGACGCTCACCGCCCTGGGAGCCAAAGTGCGCTGGGCATCGTGCAATATTTTTTCGACCCAGGATCACGCCGCGGCGGCCATTGCCAAAGCAGGCATCCCGGTTTTTGCCTGGAAGGGAGAGAGCGAGGAGGAATACTGGTGGTGTACCGAACAAACCTTGAAGTGGCCGGATGGCAAGGGGCCCAACATAATCCTGGACGATGGCGGCGATCTAACCAAGTGGGTGCACGACAAACACCCGGAGATGATGGAGAATATCCGCGGAGTTTCCGAAGAGACCACGACCGGGGTGCACAACCTCTACCGGATGCTGGAGGAAGGCGCCCTCAAGACGCCGGCGATCAACGTCAACGACAGTGTTACAAAATCCAAATTCGACAATCTGTACGGTTGCCGCGAGTCCTTGCTCGACGGGGTCAAGCGGGCCACGGACATCATGACCGCTGGCAAGGTGGTAGTGGTGGCCGGTTACGGGGATGTAGGCAAGGGGTCAGTGGGGTCCATGAAGGGGTACGGCGCCCGCGTCATCGTCACCGAGGTAGATCCTATCTGCGCCCTGCAGGCCGCCATGGAAGGGCTGGAAGTCATGCCGATGAACCAGGCGGTGAAGGAAGGTGATATTTTTGTGACGACTACCGGCTGCAAAGATATAATCACTGCCGATCACATGGCCAAAATGAAGGACGGAGCCATCGTTTGCAACATCGGCCACTTCGACGTGGAGATCCAGGTCGAAGCCCTCAATAAGTACAAAGGCATCAAGAAGGAAGAAATCAAACCGCAGGTGGACAAGTACACTTTTCCCGACGGTCATTCTATCGTTCTGCTGGCGGAGGGGCGGCTGGTAAATCTGGGCTGTGCCACCGGTCATCCCTCGTTCGTGATGTCGATGTCTTTTTGCAACCAGGTTCTGGCCCAGATTGAGCTGTTCAACAACGAATACGATGTCGGGGTTTATCGCCTGCCCAAGAAACTGGATGAGCAGGTAGCGCGCCTGCATCTGAAGAAGCTGGGGGTCAGATTGGACCGCATGAGCAAGGATCAGGCCGAATACCTTGGGGTGCCGCTAGACGGACCCTACAAGTCTGAACACTACAAGTACTAGACTCTGCTGTTACGTGCTTGGGGAGAGTTTGTTAAGTACCTGCGTCCCAAAATGGGACGCAGGTGCTTTTTATTTAGGTCATTTCAAGGGGAGCGGATTTCTTTTATCCAGCCGACTATTTCTGCGACCTTTTCAGTCAAGGCGTTGTAGTCACCCGCGGCCAGGATTTCCTTGGTGATCAACTTGGAGCCGACGCCGACGCAGGCTACGCCGGCTCCAAACCAGGCTTCCAGGCTGGCGCGGGTGGCGTCGACCCCGCCGGTGGGCATGATCCGGGTCCAGGGACAGGGGCCCAGGACGGATTTGACAAATTCGGGGCCGCCGACCTCGCTGCCGGGGAAAACCTTGACGATCTCCACGCCCAGCTCTTCGGCCTGGGCGATTTCGCTGACGCTGCCGCATCCCGGGGCGTAGGCGATCTTGCGGCGGTTGCACAGCCGCCCGACCTCGGGGTTGAGGAGGGGGCCAACGACAAAATTGGCGCCACTGGATATGTAGAGGGCGGCGGTGGGGGCGTCCACTATGGAGCCCACGCCCAGAATGACGTCGATTTTATTGGCGATAATATGTTCCTGGGCTTCGACAAAAACCTTGTAGGCCAGGTCGCCGCGGTTGGTGAATTCCACCGCCCGTGCACCGCCAGCGGCACAGGCTTCGATGACCGCGATAGCGGTCTCGACATCTTTGTGGTAGAAGACCGGCACCAGGCCGATTTCAAAGATTGTGTTGAGGACTTTCATGCGGTCATGCTGTGCCATGATGAGCTACCTTCCTTCCTGTAAAACAGATAAAATAGCTGCTGCTTGATAGAATTTAGAGAAACCGAGGCGAGAGGGAAATCCAGCCTGGCGCAGGAATGCCGGTTGGCGCAGGCCTACAGGGCAAAGGGCAAAGGAGTTTCCGGAAAGTTCTGGTAGCGATCGACGCCGCGCACCAGAAGGACCGGCCAGTGTTTGCCGACAGAATTCAATTTGGTCTGTTTGACGTGGGGTGGACTGAAGCGGATGGCCAGTCCGCAACGGCGGCGCTGGGAAGTGTTGGGATGGCTGGAGTGCAAGAGCTGCCCGTGGTGGATGGACATTTGTCCGGCTTGCAGCTCCAGCGCTACCACGCTGCTCTCATCCACGTGTTCGTCGGGAATTTCCTGGTTGATGCTGAGTAGATTGCCCTCATCGGCGGCGGTGGCGTGCGGCACGATGCCGGTTCTGTGAGTGCCGGGTACAATTTTCATGCAACCGTTTTCCAGGTCGCTGTCGTCCACCGCAATCCAGGCGGTGTGGGCTTCAGGAGGTTCCAGCCCCCAGTAGGTTACGTCCTGGTGCCAGGCGACGTAGTGCTCGATTTCCCGGGTGGGATACTTGCAGAAGAAATGGGAGGAAAGCAGCAGGAGATCTTCGCCGACCACGCTTTCAACGGCGTCTAGAAGGCGGGCGTCGGTACACATCTCCCAGATAAATTCCTCTTTAAAATGCCAGCTTTGCAGGCCAATCTGGCAGGTCTCTCTACCTTCGCGTTCTTCCAACTGGTCAAAGAGCTGACGGAATTGCGCTATTTCTTGCTGGGCGAAAATATCGATACTGGTCAGATAGCCATCTCGTTCGTAGATCCGGGATGCGTCCTGCAAAACCGTCATGAGGAAATCCTCCTTTTTCTGGTTGCGAGCCAAAAAAGTGTACGAGTGCAAAATTGTATTGTCAAGATTGTGGTCGTCGGATTCGTTTTTTATCTTATTTTCCCATCAAAAACAGCTGCTAAAAAAATTATACCAGCGGGTCTCAAGTCCGCTGGATAGGGCGAAAGGGTAGCACTTAATGACAGGTATTAAAATCAACGAAGGTCTTTTCGACGGCGTCGAGTACTTTGAATCGCCACAGCGTCGTCGCGAGCTGGTGGAGTTTTTTCAGTTCGAAAAGCGGCGGGTCATCCTGGGCCAGAACGCTGTGGATACCCTGGGAGAAGAATGTCGGCGCCTGGATGCGGGTCGGATCGTGTTGGTGCGGGATCCGGGCATCGCAGCGCTGGAGGGCCTGGTGCGCCCGGTGCTGGAAGCGGG
>CAXFTV010000495.1:0-10240 GCA_964005845.1 uncultured bacterium | reverse complement strand
GCAGGCGCTCGGCCGTCACGGTCTCGCGCGCTTCGCGGATCCACTGATTGGCGTTGTTCAGCGCCTCATAGTCATTCTCGACCGTTGCCTGCAGGAAGTTAGGCACTTTCAGCGGCGGCGCGTCCGACGAGCGCTCGCTGTCCTTGCGGCGGTCAGGGCCGATATAGTCGCTGGTGACGATGAATTCCTTGCGGTTCTTGATCAGCGTCTTGACCCGCTCTTCCGCAAACATGGTGGAGAACGGCCGCACCGAACGCGCCCGCCGGAACCAGCACCTCATCATCGGCCCCTGGACCCACACCCTGGACAATATGGCTAGCCAGGTGGGCCAGGTCGACTTTGGTCCCGAGGCCTGCCGCAATTACTTTCACATTGCCGACCAGTGGTTTTCCCGCTGGCTCAAAGACGAACCCAGCGAGGCTGTCGAATGGCCCCCCATTCAGCTTTTTATAATGGGCGCCAACCAGTGGCGCGGCGAGCGCGAATGGCCGCTGGCGCGCACCGTCTATACGCCATATTACCTGCACAGCAGCGGCGGTGCCCAAAGCGTCGCCGGCGACGGTATCCTGACCACCAGGGCACCCGGGGAAGAGCCGGTAGACGAATACATCTACGACCCACGTGATCCGCTGATGACCCTCTTTTCCCCCGCCGGCCAGCAGGAACCTCTGGATCAGCGCCTCCTGGACGGTCGGCGTGACGTCCTCGTCTACACCACGCCACCCCTGGAAGAGCCACTGGAAATTACCGGTCCTATCACCATGCAATTGTGGGCCGCTTCCTCGGCACCGGACACCGACTTCACGGTCAAGCTGATGGATGTCTGGGCCGAGGGTTTTGTCCAGGAATTGTGCCACGGCATCGTGCGGGCGCGCTACCGGGAGTCTTTTAGCAACCCCACCCTCATCGAACCTGGACAGGTCTACCAGTACACCATCCAGGTGAACCCGACCAGCAACCTGTTCAGACGCGGCCATCGGATTCGGCTCACCCTTTCCAGCAGCGATTTCCCAAATTTCGACCGCAACCACAACACCGGCGGGGACGACTACCGGGAATCCACCTTGCGCAGGGCGCAACAGACCATCTTCCACGATGGCTCGCGGCCTTCCCATCTCATCCTGCCGGTAATCCCCTAGCATCGTTGCCAAGAGGAAGCCATGAATTTTTCTCAACCGCTTGACGAACTAATTGCCGATGTGCGGGCCTGGACGGCGGGCACCGCCGGTACGCCGGGGTCCTGGTCCTGGTCCCTGGCCCCGGAGTGTTTGGCCCCCCTCGAACAATTCGTGCAGCAGCAAGGCACCAGGCCCCGAAAACTGGAGCCAACCCAGCTTGGAAAAAATCAGCTGCAGCAATGCCACTGCTATTTTGAACAGCTGCGCGCTACCCTGAATTCGGGCCGCGGTTTTGCCATTGTCGAGGGTCTGCCCACTGCAAATTACGGCACCGGGGAACTGCAGTCGATATATTGGGCCATGGGCCAGCTTCTGGGCATCCCCTTTGAGCAGAACATTCAGGGCGACCTCCTCTACGATGTTTTGGATACCGGCCAAAATGTGGCCCAGGGTGCCCGCTTCTCGGTGACCAATGCCGAGAGTTCCTTTCATCTGGACAACTCCTTCAGCCCCCAGGTTCCCGACTTTGTCGGCCTGCTCTGCCTGCGCACCGCCCGGCAGGGGGGGCAAAGCCAGCTGATCAGCGCCTATGCCCTGCACGACCAGCTCCTGCGCCACCACCCCGATGTCCTCGAAACACTCTACGGAGCGTTTTATTTCGATCGTCGCGGCCAGTTTGCCCCGGGGGAACCAGCCGCACTCCAGGCGCCGATATTCCACTGGGACGGGTGCGAATTGAGTACCCGCTATTTGCATTATTATATCCAGGTAGGACACCAGCAAAGCGACCATCCCCTCAGCAGCGCCCAACGAGCGGCCCTGGAGGTCGTGGAAAACCAGCTGCAAGATCCGCAGTTAAGGATTGAGTTCAGCCTGGAACCAGGTCAAATGCTCTTTGTCAACAATCACTGGATTCTGCACAACCGCACCGCCTTCGAGGATCATCCCGAGCCCGAGCGGCGACGGCACTACGTGCGGCTCTGGCTCAACCGCGAGGAAATATGACTAGAACGGGACCATCGCTGCGCTGGTGGCCTCTCAGCGCCATAGTTGTGCTCGCCGCAGGAGCACTGATCTTCATCTGGGTTGCCGATGCGCCCCACCGGCAGAATCAGGTTATGCAGACCCTGGCGGTGATGATCTGCACCCTCGGGCTCACCAGCCTCTGGCTGCTTTTCCTATCGCGCCTGCGCTGGAAAATTCGCCTGCTTTCAGCCGGTGCTTTTGCCCTCTTGGGTACAGCAGCGGCAATCTCTCTGCGCATCGGCGGCGTCAGCGGCGACCTGGTCCCCATCCTGGAGTGGCGCTGGGCTGAAAAAGCTGGCGGGCAGGCAATGGCCCCGGCGGCTCCCGGCGCCGCAACCACCGACACAGGTTCGCCTCCAACCAGGAACGACTACCCTCAATTTCTCGGTCCCCAGCGCAATGCCAGTGTCCCGGGCATCCGACTGGGGCGCGACTGGTCGCGCCAAGCGCCCCGCCTCCTGTGGCGTCAGTCCATTGGCGCCGGCTGGTCGGCTTTTGCGGTAGCCGGCAACGTCGCCATCACCCAGGAACAACACGGCGAGCGGGAAATGGTAATTTGCCGCGATCTGCATACTGGCCAGATCCTGTGGAGCCATGCCGACAGCACCCGCTACGCAACTACGCTAGCCGGCATCGGCCCCCGCGCCACTCCAACTATTGCAGCAGACCGGGTTTACACCCTGGGGGCCACCGGCCTGCTCAATTGCCTGGACCTGACAACCGGTGCGCCGCTCTGGCAGCGGGATATCCTCGCCGACAACGATGCCGAGGTGACCATATGGGGGGTCAGTGGATCGCCCCTGGTGCTCGACTCTCTGGTGGTGGTCAGCGCCGGGGGAACCCAGGGACGCTCTCTGGTGTCCTACCACAAGGACACCGGAGCCTTTGTCTGGGGGGGCGGCAGCGATCCCAAGGGCTATAGCTCGCCGCAGATCGCCACCATTGCGGGCGTGCCACAAATTCTCATCTTCAACCGGGGCAGCGTCGCTGCCCACCACCCGCAAGACGGTCGCGTCCTCTGGCGGCGCGAATGGCCCAATGGCACCGAGTGCGTCGCCCAGCCACTCCCCCTGCCCGGCGATAGAGTCTTTGTCTCGAGCGGCTACGGCATTGGTTGCAAACTCTTCCAGATCCAGCGCCACACCAGCGACTCCCTGCAGGCCTCGCTGGTGTGGGAGACGACCCGCTTCAAAGCCAAATTCGCCAACTTCGTCCACCGCGAAGGCTATATCTACGGCCTCGACGACGGTATCCTGGCGTGTCTCGATCTGCGCACGGGGCAGCGCCGTTGGAAACGGGGACGCTACGGCCACGGCCAGGTGATCCTGGTCGACGATGTACTGCTGGTGCAGGCCGAATCGGGCACTTTGATTCTGGTCGAGGCCAATCCGCAGAGCTACAGGGAACTGGCGCGCCTCGATGCGCTCGATGACAAGACCTGGAATAATCCCGCCCTGGCAGCGCCCTTTCTGCTGGTGCGCAACCATCGGGAGGCCGCCTGTTACGAGCTGCCTCTCGAGAACGCTTCGGCTGGCGGTCTCGAATTGGGCAATTATGGCAATAAGGGCAAATCCAATGGGATAAAAAGGCTGTGAAGACCCCGTTCGGGCCTGGCCTAAAGTCTCAGCAACACCGGGAGTTGAAAATGCCCCCCGGGATCTTCAGCGCACTGCTGCTGGTGTTCTTTCTGGCACCTCCTGTCCTGGCGCAGAGCACGGCTCTCGACTCCACCTCTACCCCCCTACCCAGACCACGCTACCGCTCCCTGCCCGAGGAAGCTATTGCGGTGCCGGGCATGGCCCTCTACATAATCGCCGAACGCTCCGTTTTTTCGCTGGGAAAATACCTCGCCTACGGCATCTGGAACCTGCGTCTGCTCGACCGTGCCAAGGCCTTGTCGACCACCGCCGACGGCCGCGCCGGCGTGCGCCCCCTGTCCAGCACGCATATAGGGACCGGCGCTCGCTTGTTCTACAAGAATCTTTTTTTAAACGGCGATGCCACCCTCATTTCGAGCTGGGGCAGTTCGACTACTAAGAGCCAGCGCCATAAATTCCAGCTCTACTGGCCCAGCGGCAGAATTTTACCCGGGGGCCTGAAATTTACCGCCGACTACTACCAGCGTCCCAAAAGCAATTTCTATGGCATGGGCAGCCTGAGCAAATTAATCGATCTGGTATACTTTCACCGGGAAAGTCTGTACCTGCGGCTGAACTACCGGCGCCGTCTAAGTCCCCAACTCGTCCTCAATGCTGGACTGAACTACCACTACATAGATATCCGCAGAAACAGCAGCAGGCCACCCGGCCCCTTGCCCGCTCCTCTGCTGCCACCGGGTCTGGCAACTCTGGCCCAATACGTGGAGACTTCCGCAACTCTGAATGCCAGCTTTGTAGATGTGCCGAACAGTCCCACCCACGGCCATCGCACGCTCCTCTACCTGGGCTACACCCAGTCGGTGGACGACAACGCTCTATCGCACCTGAAACTGCTATTCATCACCGAACAATTCCGCGAGCTTTTTTACCGGCGCACCCTTTCGTTGCGCCTGGGCACCGAATGGCGCCTTGCACCGGGTGCCAACGAAGTACCCTTTTACGAACTGTCTTCTCTGGGTGGCACCGAGTACCTGCGCGGTTATGAAACGGGTCGTTTCCGCGACCGTGGCAGCGCTTTTGCCAAGGTTTCATACAAATATCCGATCTGGAAACTATTAGAGGGTATGCTCTTCTACGAAACCGGACGCACCCTCCGCCACCCCGGCGATTTGAACCGCAAACACTGGAAATCAGCTTATGGAGGAGGTCTGCGCTTCTGGGTCCCTGAAGGCTTTGCCTTCGAGCAATCCGTGGCTATCAGTGACGAAGAGACTCGTCTGCACTTCGACCTGAGCACCCTTTTCTGACTCTTATGTCCTGCTGTCCTAAAACCCTCTTGTTCCTCCTCCTGCTGGCCGGCGGTTGCAGCAGTGTGCAGCCGCCGCCGCAAAGCTATATCTACCCCGACGACCATCCCATCCCCCGACCTAAAAAGCGCAAACCATCCCTGGTCGTAGAAATTCTCGACAAGAGCATTTCCCATCAAATCAAACAACTCTTCGATCTGCCGCGCACGGTGCGCAAGCTCGTTGGCCACCCCTACCAGGCACTCAATGTAGACGCCTTCGACGAAGTGCCGAACTCGACCTGGTTCACCAATCGCAATGGCACTGCCCCCATGTCCCTAGAAGAAATCCGCCGGGGGCCCAACCAGTACTACGGTCCCGATACCACCGGGGCATGGACCGTTTTGAAGCTGAAAAGCACGGATGCTATCCCCGGCCTGACCATTGTCGATGCCCGCGGCCACCAGTACCTCATCAAATTCGACCCGCCGGAGTTTTCGGAACTACCCAGCGGCACCCAGACCGTAGCAGCCAAACTGCTCTATGCAGCCGGCTATAATGTACCGGAAAACTACGTCGTCTGGCTCGACCCAAAGCGCCTGCAAATGGCCACGGACGCAGTGCTGAGCGTGGGGACAAACGACAACCGCGCCCCCACCAGCAAGCGCTCTATGGCTCGAGCAGACCTGCAGCGCCTGCTCGAGCGGGCCAATCCGCAAGGCCAACCCCTGATTCGCGCCCTTGCAAGTCGCGCATTGCCCGGCATCCCGGTTGGCCCATGGTCCTATAAAGGGATTCGGCGAGATGACCCCAACGATATCTATCTGCACGAACACCGACGCGAAATACGCGGTTTCTACATCATTGCATCCTGGCTCAACCACGCCAATATGAAAGAGGAAAACACCCAGGATATGTACGACCCGCAGGCCCGCTTCCTGACCCACTACCTCACCAACTTCGACGGCTCCATCGGCAGCAACAGCACCCGTCCCAGCAACCCGCGCCGTGGTCAGGCCAACAGTTTCGATTTGAAGGATTCGCTCATCCGCCTGGTGACCCTGGGCCTCTACGTGCACGACTACGAACGCGCTCCCAGATCAATCCCCCATCCCTCGGTGGGCTACCTGGGAAACGACTTGTTCAAACCCAGGGCCTGGAAAGCAATGTACCCGGTGCCGGCTTTTGAGAATATGACCCGGCGGGATGCGTTCTGGGGCACCAAAATCGTCACCTCCTTCACCAATGACCAGATAGCCGCCGCCGTCTCTACCGGCGCCTATTCAAATCCAGCTGCAGCCTCTTCGATGACGCGCTTCCTCATTGAGCGGCGGGACCGCATCGGCCACTACTGGTTTGCACGTCTAAATACGCTCGATCGCTTCAAGATGGCAGATTACGGCACCCTCGAATTTACCGACCTGGCAGTGGCGAGGGGCTATGCCGACAGCGCCGAGACGCGCTATCGCTGCCAGGTCTTCGCGGCCACCGGCGCCACCCTCTTCAAGGATAAGCTGAAAAATACAGTACTTACTCTGGATCCGGCCTGGCGCCAACATGCCCACATTGCGGTTGCCCTCCTGGCGCAGCGCCCGCACTATAGTGCCCGGCCTATTCTGGTTTATCTGCAAGCGGCGGAAAAAGGCTGGCGCATCATCGGCTTGCGCCGCCGGGATTAAGGGACAATGATAATAGATGCGCATTGCACATCTTGCAGAGTTTTCATCCTCGCAGCCAATTGCCGCAAACCTGCGGCGATCTGGCAAAGGTCGATGGGGATGGGCACTGCAAAGGTCTCGACGCCTTTGCAGTGGAAAAACCCCCTACCCTGTCGCAGCAGATGATCCGGCTCCGCAACGACTGGCTGGGCTCGAACCAGTTGTGCGCCGACTTTGTCCCTCACTGGCTCAACCCACTGCTCAAAGGATGCGCTTACCCCCCTTGAGTGCCAGATAAATCGACGGCTTGCGCGGAGACAATATCCGCCGCTTACGCCGCTTTTAGGCTATGCAAAAAGAAAGGCACAGCAATGGATACCCAAGCTCCCAATATCCTCCTCATAACCACCGACCAGCAACGCGGCGACTGCCTCGGCATCGACCCGGGGGCCCCACCCTGCCTGCAGACTCCCAATCTGGACTGGATCGCCCAGGGGGGCACCTTTTTCCAGCGCGGTTATGCCGAATGTCCCAGCTGTATTCCAGCCCGCCGCAGCCTGATGACCGGCACCGCCCCGGCCGCCAACGGCGCGGTCGGCTTTAAAAGTGCCGAGTGGGATCCTGCCCACACCCTCGCCGGTGAATTGTCCCGCGCTGGCTACCAGACCGAAATGATCGGCAAATCGCATCTGGGCCCGCCGCGCAGGCGCTTTGGCTTTGCCCACACTCAACCGGCCGATGCCACCCGCGGTTCGGAAAACGACTATGTCGAGTGGCTGCAGAAACACCATGGCCGCACCGAGACACACCCCGGTATGGCCCATGGGGTTTCCTCCAATGGCTGGGTTGGCCGCCCGCACCACCTGCCCGAGGAGCAGATGCATACCTTCTGGTGCATCAACCAGGCGATGGAATTCCTCGCGAAACGCGACCCTTCGGCGCCATTTTTTCTAAATATCTCCTTCATCGACCCCCACCCACCGCTAACGCCTCCCGCCTTCTATTACCAGCGCTACGACCAGCGGCAACTACCCGAACCCGCAATCGGGGACTGGGTGCCCCCATTCACCGGAGCGCCAAAGGGCCTGGATCCCAATTCCGCAAGAATAAAACTGCCCGAACACGACCTGCACTGTGCCCGCGCCGCCTACTACGGCATGATTAATTTTATCGACGACCAGCTTGGCCGCCTGCTCCAGTTCGGCGGAAATATTCTCAAAGACAGTCTGATTCTCTTTACTTCGGACCACGGCGAAATGCTGGGCGACCACAACCTGTTCCGCAAAACCTGGCCCTACGAAGCCTCGGCCCGAGTGCCTTTCATAGCCCGTGCTCCGGCAAGTTGGAAGCTGCCAGCGGCGCAGGTCTGTCGCGGCCCGGTGGGTCTCCAGGACATCATGCCCACCCTCCTCGAGGCCGCCGACATCGAAATTCCCACCACCTGCACGGGCAAAAGTCTGCTGCCGATTCTGCGCGGCGAAGCCGAAACCGTCCGCTCCGTACTACACGGCGAACACTCCGGCTGCTATGACTACGAGGATGGCAACCACTACCTCACCGACGGCCATCACAAGTACATCTGGTACAGCCAGACGGGCAGGGAGCACCTTTTTGATCTGGATGAAGATCCCAACGAAACTCGCGATCTGGCGCTGGGGGACAACGCCGCGGAAAGACTAGAGCACTGGCGGCGGCAGCTCATCGGCTTCCTCGAGGGGCGGCCCGAGGGTTTCACCGACGGCGATCAACTGATCGCCGGACGCCCGCACCACCAGCTGCTGCCCGGCTACGAAGCGGACCGGAGCTACCCTTTTCTGTAGCAAAGAGATCGCATCCGCGCCGCCCCCAAACCTGGGTAGACCACCGCGAAGCCCCCATGGGAACTGCAGTGGCAACCTCGCCCCGAGTGCTCCAGGCCATGGCGGTTGGGCTGGCAGGCGCGGCTTGGTAAAAAGTTGGCAGAGCTGTCGCAAACTGGTCAAAAAAAGCGCAATTATTCCAGCGAGTTGCCGTCTGGGGGCTGTTCCGGAACCGGCAGGGCAGAGGTTATGGTCTCGACGGTGGCACCGCCCAGAATCCACAGACCCCAGAGGACATAGACGGCGACCAGGGCCCGTTTGGTCGGCACCCCGGCCATGGCCGCTAAACCTATGCCCAGCACCCAGGCCTGCCAGAAGTCGAAACAATCGATGGCGACCAGGATCCTGCCCTCAAAAGTCTGCAGCATATCGCGCGGGACAAAGGCCCCCAGCCCGGTGTATACTGCCATCGTATCGTTGATCGTGACCAGAAATGTTCGCAGGATCCACTGCGGAATGAGGACGAGGGAGGCATAGCCTTTAACGATTAGCATCTGCTGATAGGTGACATCGCTCTTAAAGAGGGAACGAGCCAGCACCAACAGCACTCCACCGACGATCACCAGAGTAGAAAACACGCCCACCGGCACTCCTATCCAGCTATAATCCCGCATGCTCTGAATGTAGTGCTGCCGTTGTTCTTCACTCAGGGCCTGCAACTGCATTTGCAACTCCGGCGAATCCGGATCCAGCATGATCGGCAAAGTGACAAAATAAACGGCGACACCCACCACAGTGGCCAGCAGCGCCGGAATGAACCAGTCATGCGTAGTCTCCCGCTGGTGGACTGCGGCAAAGCTGGTGCGCGGATCGTAGAAAACTCGGAGCAAGCGCTCCTTCAGGCCAATGTCCTGGTTGACAAAGGACGGCCCCTGCATAGTATGCCTCCTGCCTCGAAGAGTGATAGCCTATTTTATGTGGATAAATATAAGACTTTTTGCAGTGGAGATAAAGCAGCACCAGGGCAGCCAGGCTGGTTAATCCGCTTGTTTTCTGAGCCCAGCACCGCTCCTATTTACGGCCCCAAATGGGCATGGGGACGACCCTTTCATGATCTTCTTGACTAAATTGATCAGAAGGTGCAGAGCACATCAATTGGAACTTATTGGATTAATTTTACCAGCTTAGGAGCCAGCTCCCCTTGCGAGAGATCCCTCGCCTCCCAATTTACCCGTCCCCACTCCCACAGAAAAATGCTTCGTCTCGGTGTATAGATATCTTTTTCTTGATCTACCTCCTCTGGGCGAATATATTTTTTGACAAAAAAATAGAATCCAGCTGCATATTTTCTCCAGCAGACGCCCCATAGCCACTTTTGCAGGCCGTGGTATTTCTTCTTGTACTCAATTCGAGGGTCTATGAAATTTAGACATGCCAAGCATGAAACCGTCTGGATACTGCTCACGGAAGGGTGCATTTCGGAACGCAGACTGCGCTATGAGTTCAAACTGGATCCCGACCAGATAGACACTTTGCGCCACGAACTAATCGATATCAAAGGTTGGGTGGTAGCGGAACCGAAGGGTATTTTGAGGTGGGTTGGCACAAAGGGGCGGCTCCCTGCAGAGGCCCCGCCCCTTCCCGAAGCATCCCCTGCAGAGCCACTTGCCGCAGCTCCGCCCGAAAGCGACACCAGCAACGAACTGCCCGCTAGTGAGCGGCGTCAACTGACCGTTATGTTTTGCGACCTGGTTG
>CAXFTV010000494.1:0-4662 GCA_964005845.1 uncultured bacterium | reverse complement strand
TCATAGGTACCGTTGTCGGTGATCACTAGGGTAAAATTCGGCAGTGGTCTCTGGGCCATGGTGACCAGGGTGCCCAGACACATGAGGGTGCTGCCGTCCCCATTGAGGGTGATGACGCGGCGTTCGGGGCGCGCCATGGCCAGACCGTAGGCAAAATCCGCCGCATGCCCCATGCCGCTTTCCACCGAGGCAAAGTCGAGCGGCCCATCGCTCAACTCGGCCCAGGGCATGGCCACACTCATGGTGCTGACAATGACCTCGTCGGTGCGCCGGGCAGCCATTTTTTTCAGGCAAGTGTACTTATCGAGCATTTTCAGCTAATCTCCTCGGTAAAAAGAACGGCAGCGGGCTTCGAGGTCTCTGATGCCTGCTGAAAGGCAGCGGCAATCTGCGGCAAATCGTCGTCGGTGTGGAGGATAGTATAGGGAATGTCCCAGGCCTTGAGGGTCGGCTCGAAAAAACTGGCGACCGTATCCAGGCGCGGCGCATCTGGTTGCATGGTTTTGTAGCCCCGGTAGCCCATCAGCATTACCAGGGGTACCTGCATATTATAGGCGGTGCCGCGAAAGCCATCGCCGGCTTCGAGAAACCCGGTATTCTGAATCAGCACCAGGGGCTGCTTACCGCCCAGGTAAAGTCCCGATGCGAGGGCATAGGCCTCGCCTTCGCGGCTCACCAGGACCACCTCAATCTGAGGATCTTCCCACAGCGCTTCATACAGCCCTCGCGAACCATTATCCGGAATGCCGACCACATGGGTGACACCCTGTTTTTTTAATTCTTCGATTATACCTCGTGCATGTACCAAATCGCATCCTTCTGCTCAGGTTGTAAATGATCCTAAACTAGGAATCCGGACTCTTGACGTCAAGCGAAATCTCCCCGCTTGTAGGCTCTTCGAGATGGTGCACATCGCCTGCGTGCACAGCCCGGCGGACACCGCCTTCATCTGCCAGAATCAAGGCCCCGCTGGCGTCCAGATCAACGGCATAGCCGCCCATTTTCCGCTCATCCGTTTCCACCCTTACAAACCGCCCCAAGGTCGAGGAAAACGAGCGCGCTTGATCCATGATCAACTCCTCCCCACCGGCGGCGGCACACAGGTAATCCTGCTCGATTTCTCTGAGCAACCTTTTTAATAGGGCAGCGCGCTGGAACTTTTGAGCGGTGTGCAAGTAAATGGAGGTAGCCGATGCCCGCAGCTCGAGAGGGAAATCCTCCTGGTTGACATTGATGCCAAAACCGGCGACTAGCGGGGCCGGCCCCGCCGCCGTCGCGTGCAACTCACAGAGGATGCCAGCGACCTTGCGGCCACCTAGCAGGATGTCGTTGGGCCACTTCAAGACGGCACAAGCCCCGCAGTGCAGCCGTATGGCTCGAGCGATGGCGACGCCGAAAAGCAGGGTGAGAAAACCCAGCGAAGTCTGTGCATGCGGATAGGCCAGCAGTGAGCACCACAACCCCGTGCCCGGCGGCGAATGCCAGTTGCGCCCCCGGCGCCCCCGCCCCGCCCGCTGTCCCTCGGCAATGACCAGACTCCCCTCGGGAGCCCCCTGCTCGGCCAGTTGCCGGACTTCATCGTTGGTTGAATCGACCTCCTGGTAAATCTGTACCTGCTTCCCAAAACAGCGCGTCTCGAGTTCATACCCCACCTCGCAGGCGAGCAAACTATCGGGGAGTTGATCCAGGCGATAACCCAGAACTGGATGGCATTCAATCGTGGCCCCTGCGCGCTGTAAATTATCCAGCAAAAGTTGCACGTAGTCCCAATCTGCTCCCAGAGTACGGCTGATCTGATCCGCGCTGAGATAATCTCCCGAGTGCTCTCTGAGCAGAATGTAGAGCTGATTTTCCCCAGACATTTAACACTGACAATTTTGCTGAAACAGAAGTTGCGGCAAGCGCGCGAGGTTCCAGGTCATGGCACCCCTGGAACCCCGCACTTTAATGGTTCTATCAGAGGGTAAAAATCGAGCGATTGGAAATGCCGTAGGCATATCCGGCTTGCTGCACGCCCCCCATAAACTGGGCCGTGCGCGCGGCTGGCACCGTGCCCTCGTAGTATGCACTGAACGAGGTATTGAAATTAACTAGAGAATCCCGATTGGCCTGGGTATCGCCGCCGGCCACCACATAGGCGTTGTTGAACACCCCATCCTCCTTGAGTCCAGTGCCGCCTGCTTCTTTGACCCGGCTGTCTATAGTACCCAGGATCTGACCGGCGTCGTCGCCGCCCACACCGCTGGCCATGACTTCCCTGATGCCACCGTGATCTATGGCCGTCCAGGTACTGAAACCATCGACCAACTCGCCAGAACGGGTGATTTCCACATCTCCGGAGACCAACCGGGGCTGCGGTTCGACGATGCTGTCCAGGTTGGGAATCCAGGAGACTGGATAAATTATGCCGGCCGGACGTTCAGACCCAAAGTAATCCTCGAAAACTTTGCGCACTGTCTCGATTCGCTCCCAGGTCTTTTCGGGCGCATCGTCCACTGCCACGAGAATCTCCATCCACACAGTCTGTTTGCGAAAATCGACGCCGAGATCAGCGAGTTTTTTGGCGTATTGCTCCTCGAAAATAAACTCGGTTTCCCGGACCAGGTCCGGCCCCAGCGTCGTGACCATTTTGCCGTCCTTCTCGTGCAGCACCGAGGCACCGCTGGGCTGATGATCAACCCAGGAACCATAATCGATCCGGCCGTCGCCAATTTCGACGTTTTCTCCGCTGGCGGCTTTAATCTGTACTTCGAAGAGAGACACCGGATCGGGAAAGCCTTCGGCATGGGTAAAACGAGCCATGCGGTTGGAACGCAACGGACCACCTGTAACCTGTTCCAGCATGGCCCCATACACGGCGTTGAAGTCGTTCTTGCGCTGATCGCAAACCTCGCGATCGCTCGATGGCGTCGTCCACAACACGTCGGTTTTGTAAACGTCGGACCAGTGGGCATTGCCCTGAGAGAGTCCGGCGCTGAGATTTTCGATGGTGCCGAACCACTCGGACCCCACATCGTTGGGATACTGAGTACCGACATTGCCACTGGGCTCAATCAAGCGCACGACCTCCTGGTTGTCGTCGACGAGCACGATTTCGGCGGTGCCGCAAAATACCGCCCCGGGTTTATGGCGAATAATGTGGACTTGTGCCATAGGAGATATCCTTCTAAGGTTAGGAGATGGGTTAAAGTGCGAAATGGTGTATATTTTACACTGAGTTTTAACCAGACCAAGTAAGATAAAGCGAGAGCGTTTTTTGAACAATAGGAGCGCACCCACCTGCGCCATACTTTTTGTCAAGGAGCCCTGCCCGGGAAAGGTCAAAACCCGGCTGCACGGCTGCTGCAGCCCACAGCAGGCAGCAGCGCTATACCGGGCTTTCATCCAGGATAGTGCCACTATCCTGGCCGCCTCTGCGGCAGTTTTAAAGGTCGTGGCTTATGCCCCAGTAACGGCGGCGGCGGCCATTCGCCGGCTGCTAAACCCGGATAAATTCGAATTTATCCCCCAGCCCGAGGCCGATCTGGGAGGCCGCATGGACCGGCTTCTGCACTGGAGCATGGGGCGCGGTGCCCGGCGCACTGTGATAATCGGCTCGGACAGCCCCAGCCTGCCACCGGCATATATAGACCAGGCCCTGGAACTGCTGAAGGAGCACGAGGTAGTCCTGGGCCCCAGCACGGACGGCGGCTATTATCTGGTCGGACAGAGTTCGCCCAATGGCGCGATTTTTGTGGATATCGACTGGAGCACCGGCAGGGTTCTGGAACAAACCCTGGACAAGGTGGGGACGCGGTCACTGGGTCTTTTGCCACCCTGGTACGACGTGGACACACCGCCCGAAGCCGGCTTCTTGAGGGTACACCTCGAAGCGCTTCAGCGGGCGGGCAGCCCCCGCGGTCGGCACACGCTGCCGCTGCTCCGCAAACTCGATCTACCACCGCCCTCGTAAACCGCCAGACCTGCCCTCACGCCCCGGGCAAAATTTACCCCGGGGCAAAAGCTCCGGGAAATAAATTCCTTATTTTTGTCCGGAAAAATAATTCTACGCCTCTTTTTAAAGCACCATAACTACTTGGAAAAAAATATCTTATAAATAAAAACAACAAAGTTCGTCCGCAAGGCACAATTTTTGCGTTAAAATTCCCCAGAGCGCCAAAAAGCAACGCTATTCCGGATAATGGAAAGATCGAGATGGAAAATTCTCCCCTCTCTAACCAAGTCGACATCCGCCTCAAACAACTGGACCGAGAGATTCACAGTAGTTTGAGAACGATCCGTCGACATATCCAGGAATTGGAAGAAGTCGAACAGCGCACCCGTCACGGCGGCGTGGGAACACCCGAAAAGACGGGGCAAAGTTTTGCCGATCACCTCAATGATGCCCTCGACGAAGGCAGCTCTTCTCCCTGAGGAGGCCTGTCAGACCTCCGGCCAGAAGCCTCACAAACCAAATACCTCCAGCAGTCCCGCTCGCACCCGAACTTTGTAGCAAATTTATTTTCGCTGGATCTAAAGCGCCCCCTTTTTTATTTTAGGATCGTGCTGTACTTAACCCGGTCCAAAAGCGGATGAGCCAATTTTGGGATCGTGCTGTACTTAACCCGGTCCAAAAGCGGATGAGCCAATGCCTTCCAGAACCAAACTAGTAGGCGGCACCTT
>CAXFTV010000493.1:0-5417 GCA_964005845.1 uncultured bacterium | reverse complement strand
TGCGCGCCTTCCACAAGCCTATGAGCACCAGGGCGATCATCGCGCCCATGGCCTGGTGCATGATGATAGGGTGGGCATAGTGGCCGAAAGCTCCGACGGCATCGACTTCTATTTTCATACCGAATTTATTGAGCAGGGCATTTGCCATGACGTTGAGGATATAAAAGAAACACAGACCGGCCGCGACATTTTTGCCGACGAAATAAGAAAAGCCGAGCAAGGTAAAACTGATGGTGAGGGGCACATTGGCCAGATTAAAGATCGGGAAGAAGCCCAGGTTCGTGCTCACTGCAGGCAGGGCCGGGAAGTAGTGGTTCAGAGCTTTCAAGTTGGTAATGAGGCAGGGCAGGGAAAAGCCAATCCACATGACGTGCTGCCTGAAGAAGGGCTTGATCAAGGAGCGCCTGGCATCGTCCTGGATCATGCTGAGGGGCAACTGCATCATCGGAAAGACGAGGCGTTCGTTTTCAACCCATTGCTTGCGCAGAATGACGGTTGCGGAGATCATTACCACGTAAAGTGCCAGACCGAAGACGAGCCAGAAAAAGAGGGGCGGCAGCCAGATGTCCCAGGGAATGGAGGCCGTGGGAGCGCCTTCGTAATAGTTTTGGACGGCCTCCTTATCTTTGATGATGGCCCACTGAGGGAGGTGGGGGTGGAGCAGTTCTCGCCAGTTGTTCTCAGGGGTGGCGTAGTACAAAGCCCCGGTGGCAATTGGCAGGACGTAGCCGGAAAAGCCCCGGGCCGGCAGGGTATTGGCGACCAGCAGCATGATGTAGACCAGGGCCAGTTCACTCTTGTCCAGGGCCAGGCTGCGGTGCGCCAAGCCGAGGAGGACATTGAGGATAGCTACGATCACAAAAAAAAGGACAATAGAACCCGGGTTGGTATTCCAGACGCCCATCTGCGATCCTTTGAGGATCATATCGCCGTAGGGAATGGCCATGGCCATAAAGGCCACGGCACAGAGTCCGATGGCAATTGCACGCAGGCTGCAGCCGCGGTAGAGGGTGGCGGCGGGTCCCGATGGTTCGAGGAATTCAGGGGGAATTCTCTTGCTCAAAAAGCTGTTTCCATGTTGCACTTGAGTTTGCCGGGGGCGGAAAGAGATGTCCGGTCCTTTTTTATGTCTTGCATTGGGGTTTTATTTGAAAGGAGTAAAGCCGTGCATTGCTCAGATGAAATTTGAGCCGGATGCGCTGGCCCTGGAGGTCCTTCAGACTTTTCTCCTCCTTCCATCTTATCTGCCGACACAGAGAGTCGGCACTGAAAATGGGGCAGGACGAGCGTTCGTACCCCGCGATGGTTTCGCCTGCTTCGCTGAGCACTTCGACCTGGATGGCGCCGTCGCTGCTGGAGGCATTGATTTCAAGTTCGCCGCCCTGGACTTGCAGCGGACGCGTCAGCAATATGCCCCGTTCCCCAGGCTGGGTGGTCCGCCCGATCAAGCGGTCGATTTTTGCCCGGGCAAGCCCTATTGAGGTCCTGCCGCGCTCGTCGTTGTGGGAGTGGTTGCAGCCGGTGTAGTAGAACCATATTTCATCTCCCACGAATACTGGCTTGTCGGCAAAGACCATGCCCGCGTCGAAGTCCCTGCCCTGCCCGTGCCGTACCCCCAGGCCCAGGAAGAGGTCGCGGCCAGGCAATCTTTCCCAATTTTTACCATCGCGACTGAAGGCCAGCTGGATATCGATGGTCTCCGTCGTGTTGGAATGGTATACTTGCAGCAGACCGAAATAATAGCCCTGGTATTTAAAAACCGGCATGCCGTAAAATTCGAGGGGATCCAGTTCGTCCGGGATGAGTACGGTTTCGGGCCTGCTCCATTCGAGCAGGTCCTTGCTCTCGGCCCTTGCTATACGCCGCTTCCAGTGGCCGGCGTAGATGGGGGGGCGCATATAATAGAGGTATTTCTCTAAGCTCTCGTCCCAGAAGACGGTATTGGTTGTATCGCTCTCTCCCTCGATGACCGGATTGCCGCTGTAGGGTTGCCAGTGGATGCCGTCGGCTGAATAGGCAATGCAGACGCCCGAACGACCCGGCCAGGCGCCGCTGATGCCGCCCTCGCGCGCTACCTGCTCTCTGGATACGCCAAAGACATCGGTGTAGAGCATTTTGTAGCGTTTGGCCGGATCTGGCTCGCGATTTTCTTTGAGGACGGTGCCGGGAACCGCCCACCACTCGCCTTTCATGAGTATGTTGTTTTGGGTGGAGCCCTCGAAGTCGACGATGCCGAGCGCGGGTTTATGCCAGCTCAGGCCATCCGGTGATTCGGCGTAACAGGCCGCGTAGGTATACCAGTTTTCTTCTTCATTCCTCCAGGCGATATAGCTGAAGACATTGTACCACATCTTGAAGAGGTTTTCCTCTGCGTCGAAGAGGACATAGCAGCCACCCATGCCCCTGCCCTCCCAGGGCCGGTCGGGAGCTACGAGAGGATTGTCGATATGCTTGGCGGGGCGCACGACTGTGCGCTGCAGATTCCAGGCGTCCTCTACGATGTAGTTGTCTACGAGCAGGTATTTTCCAGCCTTCAGCTCCATGGATCGCAAGCTCCTTTGCCGGGATTAAGCAAATGCTTCAAAGAATGTGAGGTCGGTGTCGAAGTTGTCCATGGCGATGACCTCGTCGCCGCGGAAGCGAGCACGGGTTTGCCGTTGGCGCCATTCCAGGGTGAGTTCGTGCTCCGGCAGGGCGAAATCGAAAGTGATCCAGTGGTCGATTGCGGGGTCGGAGAAGACGGTATACCCCTGAATGGTTTGAGGCGGACCAGCAGGTCCTGCTAGTGCGATTTTTTTCGGATCGAGCCAGGGGGGCAGGCGCAGGTGCAGGGGACCGGGGCGTTTGAGGCGGATGCCGAGGCGGGGATGGGTGTAGGGCGATTGGATCTCGAGTTCGGGAGTTTCGTGGTCGAATAAAAGGTTGACCCAGTGGCCTGCCTGGTCGAAACGAGCCACCTCCCGGTAGGCTTCGCACAGGGAGCCCACGGCGCCGCCGACGATGTCCAGGTTGAAGCCGATGCGCGCTTTGTTGGAGTTCCAGATGCCGGCGGGTTCGTGTCCGTACTGAGCCGGGAAACCGAAACCGCCGCGCAGGCGCCGGGCGACATTCTTCTTGCCGTCTACCCCATCGGGGTTGTCGGGCTCGACGATGAAGGAGACGTCTCTCAGCTGGGATGGCAACAAGTGGCTGCGCAGGATGCGCTCGGCATCCGCATAGTACTCGGGGTGGCCCCAGCGGCCCAGGATCAGAGCGGTTTCGACAATGTCGCCGGTGTTGTTGGCCTCGCCGCGGCCGCTGTTGTCCGCGCTGGTCACCTCGATGGACCAGCCGATCTGGTCGCGCATCTGCCACAGCCCGTTGTCGAAGAAAACCCGGACCCGCTCCATGAGGTCTGCATCTCGGGTGAGGTCGGCCAGCTGGGCCAGGGATGAGAGGACGCAGGTGGTGGAGTGGGCGTGGGAGCCAAAAAGTTCGGTTGAGAAGGTGCCATCAGCACCAAAGAACTCGCGCAGGGCTTTGTCCTTGAGCACCCTAGCCAGCTGCAGGGCCGGCTCGTGCCCACTGGCACGGTAAAATTTGACCAGGGGGCCAATGGCGCGCGCCAGGCGCGTGATAAAGGTCGCATAACCGATGCGCATGACCCGCAGCGGTAGCTCGCGCTCCAGACGCTCCAGGTTCCAGGCCTCATCGGGCACCCAGTAGTCGAAGATGGTCTGGATACTGGCCTCTGCCAGTTCTGCGGCCCGCCCGGAATTGCGGAATTTTGCCAGGGCATAAAGGGCGTGAAAGCCCTCGCGCACATCGTGATCCTGCAGTTCGATAGGGGTGCCCTCGCCGCCCTTGTGGGAGCCGATTCGGTGCAGCGGCAAAGGGGCCTGGGAATAGGAAAAAAAAGCGGCCCGGGCGTGTTTGTCGACGGCGTCCTCGGGGATCTCGATGGCGGCTGCATCGGCGGCGTTGAGCAGGGCGTTGAGGTGGCGGCCGGGAGAATGGGATTCGGAACTGCCGGCCAGTCTGGCCTCGGGGCGGACCTGGGCGCCGCCGTAGGGGATATCGGCATCATCGGCGTTGAAGGCGTTGCACATAGCCTCGCAGCCCAGGCGGATTGCGTCGCGGATATCAGTGGTATTTACATCTTTTAATCGGGCCATGTGCGCCTTCCGGATGTGCGAGTGAGGAAAATCGAACTGCATTTAAAGTAGGCGACTTCTAGCTGGTAAACAAATCGCGAGAATTGCTTATCTTATTCAACTAATGAAAAAGAGAAAAACGGACCATGGGGGGTTGCCGGAGGAATTTCTGCAGCGTCTGCAGCGAATTCTGCCGCCGCCGCGCTATCAGAGCTGTGTCGGGACATTTTACCAGGAACCGGCGACTGTTTTCCGCGTCAATGCCCTCAAAGACACGGTAGCCACCCTCGCAGGAGAATTGCGGCACGCGGGGTTTGAGCTCGCTCCCCTCGCCTGGAAGGAGGATGCATTTGCAGTGCCCAACCAGCAACGTCGCGCTCTCACCGAGACCGCGGCCTGTCGCGCCGGGCGGATCTACATTCAGAATCCCGCCAGCATGATCCCGCCGCTGCTGCTGGACCCGCAGCCCGGCGAGTGGATTCTAGATCTGGGAGCAGCACCGGGCAGCAAAACGCTGCAAATGGCCGGCATGATGGCCAACCGGGGCAAAATTTCGGCGGTGGAGTCGGTGCGGGGGCGCTTTTTTCGCCTCCGAGCCAATCTGGAAAAACACGGAGCCACCCTGGTGCAGACCTACCTGAAAGACGGCATAAAGGTATGGCGAAGTTGTCCCGAGCAGTTCGACCGGGTGCTGCTGGATGCGGCCTGTTCGGCAGAAGGGCGCTTCAATGTAAACGAGCCTTCCAGCTACGGCTACTGGAGTACAAAAAAAATTCGCGAGATGCAGCGCAAGCAGAAAAAGCTTTTATTCTCGGCAGTACAGTGTCTGCGGCCGGGAGGGATGCTGGTTTATTCCACCTGTACTTTTGCACCCGAAGAAAACGAGGTGGTGGTCGATTCGGCATTGCAAAGGTTTGGGGAGGCCCTGCGTCTCGATGAGCTTGGAGAACCCCCCGTCGCCGTGCAGGAGGGACTCACCCGCTGGCGCGACAAAAGTTTGCACCCGGACTTGCAACGGGCTTGGCGCATTTTACCCGATGGCATAATGGAGGGTTTTTTCGCCTGTCGGCTGCGCAAGCTGGAGAGTACCCTGGAGGATTATCCGCGCAAGGCCGACCAGGTCCAACCATGGTAAAAATGTCCGCGTTTTGCATCTTGGGCTGGTTGCTGGCCGGTTGTGGGACGGGGGAGGCCCCCCTGCGCCAGGATGAGGTTGAACTCTATGCAGAAGTGGAGTTGGAGGCTGGGGAAGGACTGGAGGGAGCGGTGCAAGTGGACAGCGTG
>CAXFTV010000492.1:0-10466 GCA_964005845.1 uncultured bacterium | reverse complement strand
CGCGACGTCTCCGGCGAGGGCGTTCAGCAGGCGCTGCTCAAAATCATTGAGGGCACCACCGCCAATATCCCGCCCAAGGGCGGGCGCAAACATCCCGAACAGCCGATGATTCAGATGAATACGCGCAATATACTTTTCATCTGCGGCGGTGCTTTTGAAGGTCTGGACAAGGTCGTCAGCCAGCGGGTGGGGCGACGCACAATGGGCTTTGGCGCCGATCTCACAGAGGTCGAAGAAAGGGAATCGACGGATGTGCTGGCCGAGGTCCAACCCGAGGATCTGCTCTCTTATGGTCTCATTCCCGAATTCGTCGGACGCGTACCCGTGCTCACTACTATGAGCACCTTGAGCGATGAGGATCTGTTCAGAATTCTTACCGAACCTAAGAATGCCATTGTCAAACAAGTCCAGCGTCTGTTTGAGTTGGATGGAGTAGAACTCAAATTTACCGACGAAGCCCTGCATGAGGTAGTCGAGCTGACTACTAAAAAAGGTACGGGCGCACGGGGACTGCGATCGGTGCTGGAGCAGTCCATGATGGATATCATGTACGACATCCCGTCGCAAGAAGAGACCAGTGAACTGCTGGTCACGGGCGAGATGATCGCAGCGGGAGCGGAAAATTCCGATAGCGACGATGAGTTTCTGCGCAAGCGAGCCTGAGAAAATCCATCATGCATATTCGCACTGCCGAATTTGTCATAGGTGCCGCCAGCCCGGCGGATCTTCCTGCTGACGGACTGCTTGAAGTCGCGTTCTCCGGACGTTCCAACGTCGGGAAATCTTCGCTGATAAACAGGCTTGTACAGCGCAAAAATCTGGCCCGTACAAGTTCTACGCCAGGCAAGACCCAACAACTCAACTACTACCGCGTCAACCACCAGTTCTACATGGTCGATTTGCCCGGTTACGGGTATGTAAGTGGTGGCGTCGAGCTGCGCCGGAAATTGGGCCGACTCACCGAAAATTATGTGGCAAGCCGCAGTGCATTGGGGGCCATTGTTCAATTGGTGGATGCCCGGCGTGGCCCAACCGATTTGGATATGCTCATGATCGAGTGGCTGTTGAAATATCAGAAGCCCTTTTTGCTGGTCTTTACCAAAACCGATAAATTGTCGCGCAACAAGTTGAACAGTCAGTTGAATCAACTCGAAAAAGAAGGCGGTCTTGCAGGTATATCGTTTGCCCCATTCTCGGCGGTGAGCGGGCTGGGACGAGAGGATATTCTGGAGTGGATTTGCAACGAAACTGGTTTGGCAGCTGCCAGGCCATGTGGAGAAATATATAAATAGTGCGGGTACTGATCAGTGATAAGATGGATCCCCGGTGCGTGGAAGTCATCGAAAAGAATCCCGGCATTGAGGTAGATGTAAAGACCGATCTGGCAGCGGATGAATTAAAGGCTGCCATCGGTGATTACGATGCTCTAATCGTGCGCAGCAGCACCAAGGTGACCGAGGAAATTCTGCATTCGGGCAAGCGCCTGCGGGTAGTTGGGCGGGCCGGCGTCGGGGTGGACAATATTGATGTCGAGGCGGCGCGGCGCAACGGCGTCATCGTCATGAACACACCGGGCGGCAATTCTATTTCCACGGCCGAACACACCTTCGCCATGTTGATCGCCGTGGCCCGCAACATTGCGCAGGCCACGGCTTCTGTCAAAGCCGGCGAGTGGGAGCGCAGCCGCTATATCGGTTCCGAGTTGATCGGCAAAACACTGGGGGTCTTTGGGTTGGGCAAGGTTGGGCGAGAGGTCGCCAGCAGGGGAGCCGCTTTCAAAATGAAGGTACTGGGCTACGACCCCTTTGTCACTGAGGAAATGGCGTTGTCTTATGGTGCCCAGTCGGCTACCCCGGAGAAGATATATGCCGAGGCCGATTTCATTACCGTGCATTTGCATCTGAACGATCAGACGCGCCACCTCATATCCGACGCGCAGTTGAATAGCTGCAAGGATGGCGTGTATTTGATCAACTGCGCGCGCGGTGGCATTATCGATGAAGCCGCCCTGTTCCGAGGTCTCGAATCGGGAAAGGTCGGTGGGGCGGCGGTGGATGTCTTTGAAGAAGAACCGCCCACCATGAGGGAACTCATCGCCCACGAGCGCCTGATCTGCACGCCGCATCTGGGGGCCTCTACCCGGGAGGCCCAGGCCAGCGTTGCGCTGCAGATAGCCGAGCAGGTGAGCGATGTGCTGATGGACCGGGTTATTCGCAACGCAGTGAATGTTCCTTCGGTGGAACCGGAGATGTACCAGTTGCTCCAACCATTTCTGGCGCTGGCGGAGCGCATGGGTTGCCTGCTGGCGCAGATCAACGAGGGACAACTGGAACGAATTACGGTCGAGTACCACGGCGATGTCACCGCGTATCCGACCTCGCCCCTGACTGCAGCCGTGCTCAAGGGCATCATGGGAACGGTCTCGGACGAAGCAGTTAATTTCGTCAACGCGCCGGTTTTTGCCCAGGAGAGGGGTGTGCGGGTAGACGAAATGAAAAGCAATGAGCACGAAGATTACGCCAGCCTGATAACGGTGGTTTACCAGACTACGGCTGCCAGGCGGACGATTGCCGGCACCCTCTTCGGCAAGAGCGAACCGCGCCTGGTGCGCCTGGATGCATACGACTTCGACGCTGTGCCCGAAGGGCACATGCTCTTTTATGTAAATGATGATATTCCCGGTATCATTGGCCGGATCGGTACGGTAATGGGCGTCCATCAGGTGAATATCGCCCAGATGTCGTGTGGTCGTCACGAGGTAGGCGGCAAAGCGCTGACCATCCTCAATGTGGACAGTCCGATTCCCGATGCATTGCTCGAGGAAGTCCTTTCACAAAATCATATCAGCTGGGCCAAAAAGGTCAGCCTATAAGGAAAACCAATGCCGGCAAAGATTGTTTTAGGAGCTCAATGGGGAGACGAAGGCAAGGCCAAGGTCGTGGATTATCTGACTCTAGAGGCCGATCTCGTAGTGCGCTATCAAGGCGGGGCCAACGCTGGTCACACTGTCAAGGTTGGGGACACCAAGTTTGTCTTCCACATGATACCTGCCGGGGTCATGCATCCGGGCAAGACTTGCGTAGTCGGCAACGGCGTGGCGCTCGACCCGGAGGCGCTTATTCAGGAAATAGACGAACTGGCCGAGGAGGGTATTTCCACGGCCGGATGTCTATTTGTCAGCCAGAATGCCCATCTCGTTCTACCCTACCACAAGGCGCTGGAGAAAGCGAGCGAAGAGAGTCAGGGATCAGTTGCGATCGGCACTACTTTGCGGGGCATTGGACCCTGTTACCGGGACAAGGTAGAGCGCACCTACGGTCTGCGCGTCATGGATCTATTGCACGCGGACTCCCTGGGCGAGAAACTACAGGTGGCAATCCGGGCAAAGAACGAAATCCTGACTAAAATTTACGACCGGGATCCACTGGAAGAGCGGGACATAATCGATACCTATAGTGCTTACGCGGAGCGTTTGCGGCCTTATATCACCGATACCTCGGTGCTGCTAAACGAGGCACTGGATGCCGATAAAACGGTACTTTTCGAAGGTGCTCAGGGTTCGTTGTTGGACATCGATCACGGCACCTATCCCTATGTAACTTCCTCCAATACGACGGCGGGAGGCGCCTGTACAGGTGCCGGGATCGGTCCCACCCGCATCGATGAAGTTATTGGTGTGACCAAAGCCTATACCACCAGGGTAGGCAATGGCCCCTTTCCCACCGAGTTGCTGGATGAAACCGGTGAGCGCATCCGCGATTTGGGTCACGAGTATGGGGCGACCACGGGGAGGTCGCGGCGCTGTGGCTGGTTTGATGCACCGATTCTGCGTCTGTCCGCGCGCATCAATGGCTTAACTAGCATTGCCCTGACCCGACTGGACGTTCTGGATACCTTGGAGAGGCTGAAGCTATGCGTGAACTACCAGTGCGGTGACCAGGTTCTGGATGAGTTTCCCGCCGATCCCAGAGTGCTGGCCGAGTGCAAGCCGATCTATGAAGAGGTGGAAGGGTGGTGTTGTCCGACGACGCAGGTGCGCCGCACTGACGATCTGCCCGCGAATGCGCGCTATTACATAGAGCGCATCGCCGCTCTCGGTCGCGTCCCGGTATCCCTGATTTCCGTGGGACCCGAGCGCGAGGCCACCATCGACAATAGAGGGTAGAGCAGTCATGCTGCTGGCCGAACAGCCCCTGGACAAGCCCACCACGCTACGTCGCCTCATAGAGGAAAAAACGGTGGTGATGCCCGGTGTTTTCAACGCGCCCGTGGGCATGCTGGCCGCGCAGATGGATTTTGATGCCGTATACATTTCCGGCGCGGGTTTGATCAATGGTACTGCAGGTTATCCGGATATAGGCCTTCTGGGCATGGATGAGGTAGTCCGGGAGGCCGGTTATATCGCTCAAGCTACCCGGGTGCCGGCCATTTGCGATGCGGATACGGGCTACGGTGAGGCCCTCCAGGTCATGCGCACCATCCAGGCTTTTGAAGGGGCGGGAGTGGCCGGTGTACACCTGGAAGATCAGCAGGCTCCTAAGCGCTGCGGCCATCTGGAGGGCAAAACTCTAATTTCTCCGGTGGAGATGGAACGCAAACTGGCCGCGGCAGTCGAGGCCAGGCAGAATCCGGATTTTTTGTTGATCGCCCGAGTCGATGCGCGTGCGGTCGAGGGATTCGAGTCAAGCGTCGAGCGCGGTCTGCGCTATCTGGAGGCCGGGGCCGACGCCATTTTCCCGGAGGCCATGCAGACGCCGGAAGAATTCGCCCTTTACGCCGAGCGGGTGAAAGCTCCGCTGCTGGCAAATATGACCGAATTTGGCAAAACACCCTACATCTCGGTATCCGAATTCGCCTCCATGGGCTACAGGATGGTGATTTTTCCCATGACCGCATTTCGGGTAATGATGAAGGCTGTAGAAGGCGCCCTGCGGGAAATCAAGACCAAAGGCACGCAGCGCGATTATCTGGAGAACATGCAGACTCGCAGGGAGTTGTACGAGTTGCTGCAGTACGAGCGCTATGCCGAAATGGACGCGGCCATCGCCGCTCGCTTCTCCGCGTCGGAGCGGGAGTAAATCATGGAGACCAAGCCTGATTACAGTCCTGGCCTCGAAGGAATCGTGGCTGGTGAATCGGCCATTTCGCGGATCGACCTGGAGCGCAATCGGCTGGTCATTCGCGGCTACGATCTGGTTGAGCTAACCGAGCAGGTCTCCTATGAGGAGGTGGCCTATCTGCTATTGTACGGCGATTTGCCCGGCCGCGGCGATCTGGATCGATTTAATGGAGACCTGCGCTCGGAGCGCAATCTGCCGGATCATATCATGGACTTGTTGCGCCAGGCTCCAGCTTCGGTCCACCCTATGGCCCTGCTGCGGACCGGGGTTTCGGCCCTTTCGTTTTACGATGCCGAGGCTCGGGACAATAGCCGCGAAGCGAATGTGCGCAAATCTATTCGCCTGCTCGCCAAGATTCCCCTTCTAATCGCGGCCGGCCATCATCTGGCCGGCGGTCGGGAGCCGGTGGCGCCGCGGCCGGAGTTGAGCCAGGCCGCCAATCTGCTCTACTTGTTGCGCGGGGTGGCGCCGGCCGACTACGAAGTCGAAGCCATGAACGCGTCGCTGATCCTCTACGCCGAGCACGGCTATAATGCCTCGGCTTTCGCCGGTCGGGTAACCGCCTCCACCCAGAGCGATTTGCACGCGGCCATCACCGGAGCGATTGGCGCTCTGGCAGGATCGCTGCACGGCGGCGCCAACGAAAAAGCGATGGAAATGTTGCTGGAAATCGGGGCGCCGGAAAAAGCAGAGGCCTGGGTGCTAGAGGGACTGCGTCAGAGGAAAAAAATCATGGGGTTCGGGCACCGCGAGTACAAGAAGGGTGATTCCCGCGTTCCTTCCATGAAGAAAGCAGCTCGCCGGATTGACGCACATAGCGGCGAGTCCCGCTGGGTCGAGATCGCCGAAATTGTCGAGATGACCATGGATCGCGAGAAGGGGATTTTCCCCAATGTGGATTTCCCCTGTGCCTACACTTATTACATGATGCAGATTCCCATTCCGCTCTATTCCCCGATTTTTGTGTCGAGCCGGGTGGCGGGATGGGCAGCCCACATTCTCGAACAGAACGAGAACAACCGGTTGATTCGTCCCAAGCACATTTACACGGGTCCGGAGAAACTCCAGGTTAAGCCGGTGGATGAGCGGGGCAGCTAAAGCCGCTGTTGTTGCAGCAAGTAGGTGCGGATGGTCTGTAAAAAGTCCTGTACGGTATCGGTCTGGTAATCCAGGTAGGTCCATTCGCAGGGACGGTAGCGGCCGCGGCGGAAGAGCAGGGTGGTTTCGGCGTAAAGGGAGGGAGCAATGCAGATGCGGTGGCCGCTGTATTTGGTGCTGGCCAGCACCAGGCTTTCGATGGAAACCAGCCCCGGATCGATATTGACCCGCCGCGCGATTTTTCCACCGGCTTCTTCTGCCAGTTCCCTTTCTATTTTCATGGTTTGCCGTTTGGTCCCGGGCAGGACGGCAGGGTCCACCGTCTGGCTGAACCAGATCAATTGCTTGACCAGGTTGGCGCCCATCTCCGCCGCGTAGTAGGTAGTGTAGTCAAAGGGGTAGATCGGGCCTGGCTGGTGGATGGGGCCGAGCTGTTTTTCCAGTTGCCGGCGGGCCTGTTCCAGGAGGCGCTGGTCGCGGCCCATGACGGCGCAGATCAGGGCCATGGATTGGGATTGCTGAAGGTCGATGGGCATGTTTGGTACTTCGGGCTAAGCGGCGAATGGTCGGGTGGGGGTTGGGCCTCTGGCGTCTTGTGATGTCCGGGGCGCGCTATTCTCTCGACTCCACCCCTGCGACCCGTCGCAAACCACCCTGGAGCGTCCATTCCCAATTCCACACCCCCAATAAAACGCCTTGGCCTGAAGCTCATTCGCCTATGGTATTCTGCAGATTGCGATTGAATTAACTTTAAACCAGGCGCTGAAAACGCGCAAATGTCGACAAGCGAAAGGATGGACATGGCACCCAGTATTCCTCGGGAAGTTCTCGATCAGTTGCTGATACCCAGCACCGCGACTCTAACCACGGCGCTGAAAAAACACGGACTGAACAATACCTTTATGCATCGCGTCGCCCCGCTGGGCCCCGGTATGAAAATGGCCGGACAGGCTTTTACCCTGCGCTATATCCCGGCCCGCGAAGACCTGAACGCAGGCGAGGTGGACAATCTCAAAGACGTACAGCGCATCGGCATTGAACAGATTGGCCAGGACGACATCCTGGTGATCGATGCGCGCGGCGATACCAGGTCCGGCACTATGGGTGCCATTCTGGCCACTCGCATCCAGGTGCGCGGCTGCGCGGGCATTGTCACGGACGGCGCCTATCGCGATACCCCGGAAATCGTCGAGACCGGCATGGCCGCCTATGCCGCGGCCATGAACGGCCACGCCAACAAAACCGTTCACTACCCCAGTGAGATCCAGGTGCCAATTGCCTGCGGTGGAGTAGCGGTTTTTCCGGGAGATATCATCGTCGGGGATGGCGAAGGCGTGGTGGTGATTCCGGCCCATCTGGCCATTGAGGTGGCCCGGGATGCGGTGGATCAGGAGGAGCGGGAAACATTTATCCTGGAGAAGATTCGCGCCGGCGCCAGCATTGTCGGCCACTATCCGCCGGATGAGCAGACCCTGGCCGAGTTCGAAGAGTGGAAAAAGAATAAAGCCGGGAAGTGATTTCGGTACTTCGTGCAAATCGAGGGGCAGCCGTGCGGGGCTTGCGCCGGCCGGTGTTTTATGATGCCCGGGGCGCTCCGTCCCCGCCCCACACCTGCGACTTGTGGCAAATCGTCCAGAGCGCCTTTTTTATGCCAGTACCTCCGTAAAACGCCAATCGGCACAAATCCCACCCGGTCTTGTAAGTTGCATATTTAGGGTTTTTCTCGCAGTAGTGAAACTCAGGCTACCAGCATGGCGGCGCCAAAGACCCCGGCACTATCGCCCAATTTGTTTTTGAGGATACGCGTTTCGAGCCGGTTGTTGAAGACGTGGCGCTCCACTTCCCGCACCCCCTCGGTGTAGAGCAGGTCGATATTGCTAACCCCGCCGCCCAGAACGATGGCGTGGGGGTCCAGGATGTTGATCACGCTGGCCAGGGCTCTGCCGAAGCAGGTGGTCAGATGGGTCATGGTGGCCCGGGCATGGGGATCGTCCCCCCGGGCGTGGCGCTGAACGATCTCCGGCAGTTTCAGGGCAGCGCCCGCCATTGCGGTGTAGTACTTTTCCAGGAAAGGGCCCGACAAAAAGGTCTCCACGCATCCCTTTCTGCCGCAGTAGCAGTCCGGACCGTCCGGATCCAGGACGTTGTGGCCCCACTCGCCGGCGATGCCCTGACAGCCGTCGAGCGCTCTGTCCTGGAACACGACCCCACCGCCCACTCCAGTTCCCATGATAACCCCGAAAACCGTTTCTGCTCCTCGTGCCGCCCCGAGCCGGGCCTCGGCCAGGGCAAAGCAGTTGGCGTCATTGGCCAGGGTGAAGGAGGTATTCAGGATCTTCTCCAGGTCGTGCTGCAGGGGCCGGCCGATCAGACAGGTGGTATTGCTGTTTTTGACCGTGTGGGTGCGGGTATCCAGCATGCCGGGGGTGCCCATGCCGATGGCCTCGGGGCGAAGGCCGCTCTCCTGGTGCATCTGCTCGACGAGTAGACAGATGCGCCCGACGACGTGGTCATACCCCTTGTCGGCTTCGGTATCCAGGCGGATGCGGCAGAGGGGGTCGGGTGTAGTGGTCGAAGGCAGGATGACGCCTTCGATTTTGGTGCCGCCCAGATCTATGCCCCAGTAGTGCCTGCTCATCTTTCACCTCTCAAAGTTGTTGCAGCAGGGTGGCCAGAAGGGTTGCGCGCTCCGGCAGGAAATCGATGAGAATATGCTCGTCCTCGGCGTGGGCGCCGGCGCCTGGAATGCCCAGCCCATCCAGGGTGGGCACGCCCAGGGCGGCCGAGAAGTTGCCGTCGCTGCCGCCTCCAGTGGAGCCCTCCCGCAGCTTCATGCCAAGTTCGGCGCCGATTTGCTGGGCTCGCTCAAAGAGAGTGCCAATAGCCGGGGTGCGCTCCATAGGCGGGCGTTTGAAAAAACCGTCGATCTTGAGGACCGTGCCGGTCGTCTGCGGACGGGCGCCGAGGATAGCTTTTTCGAGACGTTCGGCTTCAGCTCTGGTCCATACCCGCACGTCGACCTCGGCGGCGGCGCTGGCCGCTACCACGTTGGGGCGGGTGCCGCCCCGCACGATGCCGACGTTGACGGTGCTGCCGGCCGCGACATCGTTCAGTTCCTGTAAGTAGTGGATCTGATGCGCCAGCTCGACGATAGCACTGATGCCCTTCTCCGGTTCGATGCCGGCGTGGGCGGCCCGTCCTTCTATCTCAACGACAAAAAAGCCGGTGCCTTTGCGCGCGGTTTTGAGCACTCCGCCGGGCAGGGGGGGTTCCACTACCAGGACGTATTCGGCCTGGCGCGCGTGTGCCTCGATGAGCATGCGCGAGGTCGGACTGCCGATTTCTTCGTCCGAGGTCAGCAGCACCACGACCGGTCGCCGCAGACCCGCGCCCGGGGCGGACAGGGCCTGCAGGGCAAATTCTACCAGGACGAGATTGGCTTTCATGTCGAAGATGCCGGGCCCCCGGGCCTGGTCGTCGCGGATGGTGAAGGGGCGATCGGTCAGGGTGCCGGCCGGCCATACCGTATCGAAGTGGCCCAGGATCAGAGCTGGACGTGAAGCGGTGTTTTTGGGGCCCGGGAAGAAGGCCCGCAAATGGTCGCCGTGGGTGGAATTGGGCAGCAGATCTACCTCGGCGCCGGCGTCCTGGAAGCGGCCCTGCAGGTAGCGGGCCAGGTCGTCAAGCATGGGCTTTTCCATGCTCGGCGATTCTCGTTCCACCAGGTTCTGGATGGTTTCGAGCATGGCCGGGCGAAGATCGTGAAAGTGGTTCTTCAGGGCGGTGGGATGCATGGAGTCTCAGGATAGTGAAAGGGTTCGAATAGTGTGCCGGGCAATCCGCTCCGGGTTGGGTGCGTACCCCAGTCCCGGAGTTTGCGGCACTTGAATGGCTCCCGCGATGGCCCGGATTGGGGGATCGACCAGATCCTCGGCGTAGTACTTGTCGGAGCCGGATACATCGCCGGGCATGGAAAAGCCTGCCAGGCTCGAGATGGCCACATTGGCGGCGCGTCCGATGCCATATTCGTGCATGCCGCCGCACCAGACCGGGATCTGGCGGGCGCTGCAAAGATCGTGTACCCGGCGGGCTTCGCGCAGGCCGCCCAGGCGGCTGACCTTGATATTGATCACCCGGCAACTGCCCAGCTCCAGGGCTTTGCGGGCGTCCGCGGCAGACAGGATGCTCTCGTCCAGGCAGATGGGAGTCCGCAGCTCGCGCTGGAGTTTGGCGTGGTCGATGATATCG
>CAXFTV010000491.1:0-5912 GCA_964005845.1 uncultured bacterium | reverse complement strand
CATTGAGCACTCGTCGGGTGCGCCTAAATACCAATAAACGGCGAGATCGCAAGATCCGCATTCTGAGTGCTGCAAAAGCCGCAGACTATTTAGTGCAGGTCAGAGAGGGGCCCTGGGAATCCTGGATGTATTCGGGCAAGAGGGAACTCAAGCTCAGCAAGGATTACTGTGTGGCCGAGCGCTTGCCGGCGCTGCGCCAAGAAATGCTGCAGGCCTTTGGGGCTTCAGAGGCACCGGCAACTTCGCTGGGCATAGCCTGGATTCCGCCCGGGGCCTACGACAAATCGCATTTTCACGACGTCGATGTAATCATCCTGGCTTTGAGCAAGAGGAACGAAAGTGGCAAACTTGCTTTTAAAGACGGGGGGCAGTGGCGCGAGGTGGACTACGATATCGGTGAGGCCGTGTTGATACCCAGGTACGTGGAGCACCGCGTCTATCCAACTACTATCGATCGGTTCACTGCAGCCATTAGCATTTTGGAGTAGTCGGGAGAAAATCATATGGATGAATTGTTTGCCGGCAGCGGGGAAGGCCCGCTGGTTATCGCCGAAATTGGCGGCAACCATGCGGGGGATATAGAACTGGCAAAAAAGATGGTGGTTGCTGCCGTGGAGGCAGGAGCGCGGGCAGTCAAGTTTCAGACCTACCGGACCGAAGAGTTGGTAGCGCCTAGCGATCCAAATTTTGCAGCCTTTGCTGGAGAGGCACTTTCCTTTGATGAATTCAGAACCCTGAACGATTTTTGCCGCGAACAGAAAACCGTATTTTTGTCGACTCCATTTGGCCAGGCCAGTGCCGATCTGCTCGAAGAACTGGAAGTGCCAGCCTTCAAAATCGCTTCTGGGGATCTGACCCACCTGCCCTTTTTGCGCTTTGTGGCCAGTAAGAATCGGCCAATACTACTGTCGACTGGTGGTGCCAGCTGGACTGAGATCGATCAGGCCGTCGAAGCGCTGCGTTCGGCCTCCAGTGCAAGACTGGTGTTGCTGCATTGCACGGCCGCATATCCAGCCGAGGATGCGGAAATTAATCTGCGGGTGATGGGCCAGTTGCAGCAGCGCTACGGCATCGAGGTGGGATTTTCCGATCACAGTCTGGGCATCGAATTGAGTTTGGCCGCTGTGGCGCTGGGGGCGGCGGTCGTCGAAAAGCATTTCACCACGGACCGCAGCCTGCCAGACGGCGACAACGACATGTCCATCACACCCCCCGAACTCGAAATGTTGATTGTCGCCAGTCGGCGGATAAGAAGTGCTCTGGGGGCCGCCGAGCGGCAGCCTACCCCGGCCGAAAAGGAATTGCTGCCGGTAATGCGCCGCAGCCTGGTATTGGGGCGGCCGGTGGAAGCAGGTGCCCTGCTACAAGCAGAAGATCTCGTGATTGTGCGCCCGGGTACAGGGCTTGCACCCCAGGACTTGGAGCGGGTGGTTGGCAAGAAGGTCAAGCACCCTTTGAAGTCAGGGGCGGTCCTTAGATGGGAAGATTTGGAAGTTTAATTTTTACCGGGTAATTCATATGCAAAAATTGGGCAAGACCGCCAATGTAGTTGCAGTAATTACGGCCCGTTTGGGTTCGTCCAGACTTCCCGGCAAAGTGCTTGCAGATCTTGGCGGACAATCCCTTCTGGCTCATGTCATAGGGTCCGTTCGGCAGGCAAAAGGGGTCGATGCGATTGTCGTGGCCACGACTCAGAAGCCCGAGGATGAGCTGCTGGCAGCATCCGCGCTGGAACTCGGAGTGGAGGTTTTCAGGGGGAGCGAGGAGGATGTGTTGGAGCGTTTTTACCTTGCTGCAAAAGCCTTTGGAGCGGAAGTTGTAGTCCGTCTCACGGTTGATAATCCCTTGCTTCCCGCCGAGCTTGTAGACCAGGTTGTCGAGCGTCACCTGGCCACAGCTGCAGATTATACCTGCAATTTTCTGCCGCCTTCCTTCCCGGATGGTTTCGAGGTGGAAGTCCTTTCGATGGCAGTCCTGGATCAATTGCACAGGAATGCAAAAAAGCCCGAGGAGCGCGAACACGTCACCTGGTATATTCGGACCCACCCGGAGGAATTCCACATTGAGAATGTAGCGGCCGAGGTAGATCGCTCGGATCTACTTTTATCTGTTGATACGCCCGATGACCTCGAGCGCGTTCGACTTGCCTACGAAGAGCACCAAAATGACGCTGTATCTGCCGGAGATTTTAAGAGCGAGGATGATTTACCGGAGCCTATTGGCCTCTGCGTGCCGCTAAGTGCCGTTTTCGAACGCAACAGGGCCGAGGTGCTTCCGCTGGTAGACGCCGTCAGCTTTAAAGAGCCCGACGCAGCAGCTTTCCCCGGCAAGGCCTGTTTTCTGGAGTCATCCCTGAATCTGTGTGACCCAGATTTCCCGGAGAAAATAGCGCCGCTGATGCCTGTTTTGGCAGGTGGAAAATACACCTCCTTTTCCTGTGATTTAGGCCCTTGCTGCGCAAACTGGAAAATTGGCAAATCGCCCAATGACATGCCGCGCTACTTACCCGCGGGAAAGGTGATGGAGGAAGAGGAGTTGCGCCAAAACCTGCTGGCGAACACTAATTTTGTCCGCCGCCATTTTTCCGCCGCCATAAAGGTCGAAAATCTCAACTATTTTCCAACCGGGGCCTATGAGTTGGTGTGCGAGCCCGCCTTTATCAACCAACTTCTCGATGAGGCTGGGTTGGAATTGTTGCTCGATCTGGCCCACGCGTTGATTTCGGCACACAACCTCGGTTGGGAGCCAGAAAAATACCTTGCCCAATTGCCACTGCAAAATGTCACCGAAGTCCATCTGAGTCGGGCGGGAAAAATCGACGGCATCTGGGAAGATACCCATGAATGCCCGGGGGCAAGGGAATTCGAACTGTTGGACTTTATTAAAGCGCGCGCGCCGCTGCAATTCCTCACCCTGGAATATTACCGACAAGACAAGATCTTCGTCGCAGGGTATCGGGAATTGCATCGCTGGATTGCCGCTTCAAGAGGGGAAATCGCACCCTTGCCGATCCATGTCTGATACTCTAAGCCCTGCGGCGCTCGACTGTCTTGCCGAGTACGAGTTGCAAGTTTCACCGGCGTACTGGCTGGTGGATAAGGAGCACCTTGTAAATTATCTTGGCGCTAAGGTGGGCGCTGGGTCATCGCTACTGCTGGATTCTGAGTCCGCCGCGGATGCTAGCTCAGTAGCCATCTGGAGAGAGCTGGATTTTGATTCGGAAATTTATGCTACCCGAATGGGCAGAATCGATTGGATTGCCGCTGAGGACCTGGAATCGCAAACGCGCCAGAAATTGCTGGGTCTGGTCATCCAACAGGCGGAGGAGCGTGGGATCCAACACCTGACCTTCCGCATAAACGCCCGCGATCCACACCTGGTGCAGTTGGCCGAGGAGGCCGGGTTCAGGATGGCCACGAGTTTTGTAGGGCTTGCCAGACTGCTGAACGGTAAGGACCTCGCCACGGCGAGTTTTTTGCACTGCGCTGAGCCGGGAGACCTGGAAGCGTTGCGCCGGATTACCCGCGAGGCATTTGCCGCCGAGACGCGCTTTCACTTTGATCTGCGCTTGCCCAGCGCTGGCACAGAACGGCTGCACCAATGCTGGATTGAGAATTGCCTGGAGGGGAAGGCGGCCGACTGCGTTTTTGTCGCCAGGATAGATGGTCAGGTGGCGGGTTATATTACCTGTCAGGTGGATCCAGCGGCTTTGGCCCATCTGGGCCAAGCGCGGGGTTCAATTGGGTTGTTTGCCGTCGACCCCAAGGCCCGTGGAAGGGGATTGGGCGCTGGATTGCTGGAAGGCGCCCAGGCCTGGCTTGTAGATCAGGGGGTGGCGCGGATCGAAGTCGGTACCGAATCCTTCAACTACGGAGCTCTGCACAGCTATTTGCGCGCCGGTTTCCGATTGGTCCAGTCCAGCTTTACCCTGCACCGCTGGGCAGATGGAGGTAACAATGCTTAGAAATCCTGGACTTGAGAGCACCGCGCAGCCCGTGCCCCTGGTTGTTTCCGCCGCGGAAAAATCAAATTTTTATACAGTAGATTGTAGTCCGACTGTGGACACGGATTGGAACCGGCGTGCTACCCGGGTCCCGGAAGCCCGGTTGCAGCAAACCTGTGAGGCCGCAAAAATCCGCCGTCAACTGGAAGGTAGCGATCCCTTGTTTTTCAGCGTCCGTTGCAACGCCGAGATCGCGGGCCAGTTGTTCGTTTCCCGCGCCTTCATCCACCCGGATTTGCTGCAGTGGTGTCGGCCGCTGTTGCACCGTGGCTGGCTGAAAAAAGCTATGGGGGCTTACCGCTGGTTTGGCGGCCCACTCATTTTTGATAAGTCCGAATACGCGCCGATCCTTCAGCATCTTTTAGAAGCCGTCGAGGAACGCGCTGCTGCAGACCGGATCTTTGCAATTAAAGATGTGACTCCGCCTTTTTACGATCCTGAGATGGATGCCGCCCAGGTGGATGAAATATACCGAGAATTTGGTTATGCTGGCGAGGAAAGGGCCACTATCGCCTTGAATCTCGAGGAGGATCTGGAGGCGCTGTGGAAAAATTTGGGCCGCGAAGCTCGGCAGAAGGTGAATAAAGCGCGCAAGCAAGATATTCGCATCGTCGAGGCCGATACAGAGGAACGTTTGCTGCAGTATTATCAGGTCCGGGTCGAGATGGCACGGCGCAATGGAGTGCGTCCTCCTAGCGTTGACTCGGTCCTGGGGGCAGAATCAATTTATATGAGATCGGGTATGGCCAAAGTCTTCCTGGCAGAACACAAGGGGAATATCGCCTCTGGACAAATGCTGGCCCTGTTCAACGGCAATATCCAGCTGGGGGGGGTATGTTATTCGGATTATGCACGAACTCAAAACCTGCACGCCAACGACCTCATGCAGTGGCATGTCATCGAGTGGGGGCATGCCCAACAGTGCCGCACAATCGACTGGGCAGGGTATAGCCTGGCGCCAGCTTGCGAAAAAGAAGTCGGCATCAATCGCTTCAAAGCCAAGTGGGGGGGGACGGTAATACCTTACAATGTCTACAGCAAAATCTACGACACAAAGAGACATGATTTTCTCGTCGGTGCCAAAGCCGCAGCCAGGAAGTTTGGGCTCCGTTAGCAGGAATCCATTCATGAATGCGGCATTGCCCCCGCGGGACGAAAAATATTCGCTGGTCCTAATTGGCGTGCTGGGGATTCTTGTTCTGGGTGCATTGTCTTTTCAATTCACCTGGGATTTGCAGCTGCTGGGCATCGGCTCTGTGCTACTTGCTTTCTTTCTCCTAAATCATTTTTGCTGGAAAATTCCTTTTTTCCCCTACGATCGCATCTGCAGCGCGGTCTCCAGTGATGGAATCAACTGGCAATTAGAAGCCGGTATTCGTTTGGATGTGGGTGGGATACATGCCAGCTGCCAGGTTTATTATCCAGAGGTCGTAGCTATGTCCGGGGGATGGCGCATGTACTACCGGGCGGGGGGATACGATTCTTTCGTTGCCAGCGCTTTTTCCCGTGATGGTCTGGAGTGGGAAGTAGAACCGGGGGAGCGGATTGGAGCGGAGGGCGAAGGTGGTATAAAAAAGGTGGATGGCTCCGAGGTGATGGATCTGGGGGGAGGCGAGTGGCGCATGTACTATGGTGGATACGATGGAAGGGATTGGCGGATTTACTCTTCCCGGTCCTGCGATGGCCTGGAGTGGGATAGGGAGGCTGTCTGCATGGGTTGTCCGGGAGAGCTACAGGCAAAAGATCCTTGCGTGATTAGCTATGGCTCTGGATACAGAATGTATTTCATGGGCTATGCCTCCGGTGCGGGCCGAATCTACTCGGCCGCATCCCAGGATGGGGTGAATTGGCGGGATATCCAACCCTGTTCGGGATACAATCCCGAGCACCGCAATGTTCGCAACCCATG
>CAXFTV010000490.1:0-3154 GCA_964005845.1 uncultured bacterium | reverse complement strand
TTTTGAGATTGTTTATAAAATACACAGTGCGCGCACGGGGGCCAGAGGCATATCCCCTAACTGCTGGAGGGAATTGGGCCGCCGCTTTGGGCTCCACTAGGGGGTAGGGTCATAGCGCCCGGGAAGTTTGTCCCGCTGTACGCGTCTGAGTGAATTTTTCTGAGCAGGTCGACGAGCCCAAAGCTTAGCGGCGGGCGGATAAGGACGATCTACCATGCAACAAACGCAGTTCCAGTTGATCAGGGTAATTCGCAAGATCAGGTTGTTCAGGGGGCTGGGGGTAGAGTCGATAAAAAAGCTGCTACCTTTTTGCCGGCTGGTAAGCTACAAGGAGGGCGAGAATATCTACGAGATCGGCGATATCAGCCGGGAGATGCTGATATTGTTGAAGGGCCGCCTGGAAGTCTCCGATCAATCCGGCGAGATTCTGGCCACTATTCAGCCGGGGTCGTCGGTCGGCGAGATGGGGGTGTTTACCGGTGAGCCGCGCTCGGCCAATGTCATTGCCCGCGGGGAAATCTCCGGACTTATCATAGGAAAAAACGATTTGCAGAAACTGATGACCATAGATACAGACATAAACAACAAAATTCTCCACAACCTGGTTGCCGTTCTCAGCGAACGGCTGGTTCAAGCCAATCGGCTCAACAACAGGCATACCGAGACAATTGCGAAAATGGACGATCAGCTCGTGCGGCATACGGGGCTGAATTCCGGCGAGCTGGAAGAGCGGGGGTTATAGGGAATGGCCATGGTCTACCCGGACCTTTGCGCCGATTTGGAAAAACTGCTTGGCCCCCTATGTCCGCCCCTGGAGGCGGCCGACCTGGATCGGCATAGTTGCAACTGCTGGCCGGGTTCTATAGCAGGGGGGGCGCTGGCGCCGACTGGGAGAACGCGATGAGGGCATCGGCGACCCTGGTACTGGACATAGGTAAAACCAACGTCAAGCTCCTGGTGTTGAGCAAGGCTGGAGCCATCCTCGACGTGGCGCGCATGGACAACCACAGCCTCGATGGCCCTCCCTATCCGCATCTGGACACCGAGCGCATCTGGCAGTGGCTGCTGCAAAGCGCCGCTGCATTTGCCCGCGGCTATGCAATCGACGCCATCGTACCGACGACGCATGGCTGCACTGCGGGACTGGTGGATGGCAGCGGCCTCGTTCTGCCCATCCTCGACTACGAAGCCGAAGTCCCCGCCGCGGTCACCCAGGCCTATGCCGCGCTCATGCCCTCCTTTGCCGAGACCCAGACACCGGATCTGCCCGGGGGCCAGAATTTGGGCCGTCAATTGCTGTGGCTGCAGCGGGATTTTGCCCGCCAGTTCGAGCGTGCCCGGTGGATTCTCACCTACCCGCAATACTGGTCCTGGCGGCTTTCCGGAGTGGCCGCCAGCGAAGTTAGCTCGATCGGCTGTCACGGCCACTTGTGGAATCCGCAAAAGCGCTGTTATTCCAGTCTTGCGGAGGACCAGGGGTGGGTGCGGTTACTGCCGCCGCTGCGGCCGGCCTGGGCGGCGCTGGGGCCGCTGCTTCCCGAAATTGCCCGGACGACGGGGCTGGCGCCCACCTGTCGGGTCTACAACGGCATCCACGACAGCAATGCCGCCTATGCGCTGTACCTGCGCGGACACCCCGCACCCTTCTGCCTGGTTTCGACCGGCACCTGGGTCATCATGATGAGCCCACGCCTGCCCCTGGCCGCGCTCGACGAGGCACGCGATACCCTCAGCATGGTCAGTGTGCTGGGCGAGCCGTTGCCCACGGCGCGCTACATGGGGGGGCGGGAGTTCGAAATCCTGAGCGCGGAAGCCGGCGCCGTGCGGGAGTGCAGCGAGGCCGATCTCCGCAGGGTGATTGAAAAGCGCAGCTTTCTCTTGCCCGCTTTTGCGCCGGGGGGTCCCTTCATGGGGCGCCGGGGCGCGGTTCGGGGGGCGGCGGTGGTGGGCAGTGGTGAGATCATTGCTCGCGCCACCCTCTACGCGGCGCTGATGACGGCCACCAGCACGCGGATGCTCGAAATCGATGGGGATCTGATGGTCGACGGTGGTTTTGTCAACAATACCTGGTATTGCCGCTTGCTGGCGACGCTGGCCGGCAGCGGGCGCTGTTTCGTCAACCACCAGACCGAGGGCACGGCCGTGGGAGCGGGCATGCTGGCGGTGTGGGACGAGCGGGATATCGCATGGCCCTTGAATCTGAGTGCGGTCGAAAAGTTCGCGGATCCGGGTCTGGCCGCTTACGTCGAGGCGTGGCAGCGGGCGCTGGCGGGCTGAGCACTATTCAAGAGTTCCCTACCAAAATGACCTGCCGGGAGGCGGCCGCCCTGTCCGCGCCCTCAGGCGGCCAGCAGCGCGCGCAAATATGCCGCGTCCTGGCGCACCAGGCTCTCCAGGCTGGCGGGTTTTTCGTCGGCGTAGCCCACCTGGCGGATGATGTCCTCGCCAAACTTGTACTCCGTGTGTACCACCAGAGGGCCGGAGTAGTCCATTGCGGCGAGCAATTCGAGTACTTTGCGCCAGTTGACGCTGCCTCCGCCCAGCGTCGTGAACATCGGCGCATAGGGCGGTTCGCTACCCTCGGGCTGCGGCGCGTGAAAGCTGTCCTTGATGCCCGCCAGGGCCAGGTAGTCGCGGATCATGGCCAGGCCCATGGCCAGGTCCTCGCCGTCCAGGGCCATGTGGCCAAAATCCGGATAGATACCCACCAGCTGCGGATCCATACCGCGCACCAGGTGCATGATGCCGGCGCAGTTCGAGCCGATGCACGAGCCGCTGTGGGTGTGGTAACAGGTCTTCACGCCGTAGCGGGCGCTGAGCGCCGCAAACTCTTCCAGCCCGCGCCGGGCGCGGTCCAGTTCGCGCCAGTAGTCATCCCCTTCTCTAAACCTCCAGTAGCCCAGTTTGATATGCCCGACACCGGCCTCGGCGCAGCCCGCGTAGAGCCGCTCCGCGGCGGCGGCGCTCGGGTCGTTAAAGTCGACCGGGGCGGTGGCCAGGGGGCAGTAAAGTCCCTGATCGCGCCAGATGCGGTGGGCGGCGGGCAGCGCCCGCTCCACATTGTCGAGGTTCACCGGGTGGCCCGGGCGCACGCAGATATCGATGCCGTCGTACCCCATGGCCCCGACTTTTTCTCCCAGTTCGGCGGCGGAGA
>CAXFTV010000489.1:0-11307 GCA_964005845.1 uncultured bacterium | reverse complement strand
CTGTAGCCGTAAAGGAGAATTTTTCGGGTGGTGTTCGAATAGTTTGGGCTGGCGGTGTGCCAGAGCCGGCGGTCGAAAATGACCGCGGCACCGGCCGGAATTAAGAGGGGGAGGGCGCCATCGGGATGGGCTAGGCCATCGGCGGGAAACTCGATCTCGTTGTGTAAATGACTACCCGGGACCACGTAGAGATTGGCCTTATCTGCTGCCGTGGTATCGGTCAGGAAATAACCTACTTTGAGGGAAATTCGGGGTCGCGGATTGCCTTCCATCTCGGCGTTGAGGCGGCCGCTGTCCTGGTGCCAGCCCCATTGCTTTTTTTGGTCTCTGGCCCCCTTCTCTTCTGGTGGTGTGATGACGATGGTGGAGTGGTAGAGTTGGATATTCCATCCCAGGATGCCCCAGACTTTGGGGAAGACCTGGGGCCAGTCGAGCAATTCCAAGAAAAGATCGTCGTCTTTTAAGCAGTCGCGGACGCTGAGGCGCTCATGGGGCCCCATGTCCCAGGCCGGCCGGTAGTTGGCGTCGATGCGGTCGCCGATGGCGCAAAACGCATCGATTAGAGCTGCAGGCAAGACGTCTTCGACGACGAAATAACCGTTTTGCTCAAATTCCAGTTGTTCGGACTCGGTTAGACAGTGGTCTAAGCAGGCGATATCCATGGCTAGCTCCTTTGCCTCTTCTTTGTCAATGCTGCGCCGGGATTCCCATAGCTGATCAAACAATTCCGCTCGCAAACGATATTCTTTTCCAATTAAAGTAACCCCGTTCTCGGATGCGGCGCCAGGGGCAGACATCCCTTTTGTATAGAGCGCTGCGAATTTTGCATTTGTTCTGCACCCCCCCCCAGCCCCCCTGTTCTGGGATTGGCTAACTCAGAGGTGGGATTATTCCAGTTGTCGCAGCATCCAGGGAATGGATACCTCGCCGTGGAACATGTGGCCACCCTGGTAGAGGTCCACGCCCAGATGCCCGGAGGCGCCGAGCAATTCATAGGCTCGGCGCACCATGCTAAGGGCCGGCTCCGGCGGATAGGGGTGGTCCTCCTTGCCCGATTCGACAAATTGGGGCCGCGGTGCGATCAGGGCCGACAAGTCCGGCATATCACATATTTTGCCAATGCCAAAGGGGTGGTGGCAAATGCAATGGCCATGCCACGAAGTCTGGGCAAAGGTAGTGAAAAAGCCGCTGAGAACGACGGCTTTGATGCGCCGGTCGAGCGCGGTGAGAACCTGTGACAACCAGCAGCCGCCGGAGAGTCCAGCGCAGCCGAGGCGCCGGCGGTCCACATCTGGTCGCGCCAGCAACAATTCGAGGCCGGCCAAAAGATCAAAGACGCGGAGCCCGGTAAGATCCAGCCCCATGTGGTTGAGTCGGTTCCAGGTAAGCTGGCAACCGCTAGCCTGGACGATCTCCCGTGCGTCCAGGTCCCGTTCGCCCATCCCGGCATTGTCCGGTGCCAGGACCACCAGGCCGCGGCGGGCAAATTCGTGGCCGTAGGCTGCGCCGGGGGCATTGGCTGGATTCACCACACCTTCCTTGGCGCCGGGTACGTGTCCATGCGGGCAGATAACCGCCCCCTTTTTATTGCCCTCGCCCTGCGGCACCAGGAGATAGGCGCTAACCCAGTTATCCGCCAGCGTCTCATAGGCTATTTTGTGGCGCATGTAGCCATCTTTTTCCACCGTTTCAAGATAGGTGGGCCGGGGAATGGGCACTTGGCCAAGTTGATCCAGGCAGAGAGTGCGGCGCAGGGCACGGCGCAGACGGCGGCGCCACAGCCTCCAGGTTGAGCGATTGCGGCTCTCAGGGTAGGGGTGCTGTCGTTCGAATTGCGCATATTGCCGGTTCAGGAAAGCGGCAGTTTGCGGCCGATCGGGCCCCGTTGGCCGCATCTTTTCAATCAGGGGATAGTGCGTCCGCGTAACTCGGTGCAAAAATTTTAATCCTCCAGGGTGTGATCCACCCCCAGCTTGATGGAGTGCTCTGGGTTCTCGTTGATTGCTCGATAGGCTTCGGCCACCTGCGAGAGGGGTACGATGGGATCGATCAGATCATCGGCCTGGAGGCGTCCCTCTACCAGCAGGGCCAGAGACTCGGCCCGGATGCGGGCAAAGTCCCAGCCGGGCTGGGGCAGGGGTTCGCTATTGGCGCGACTTGATTTGATCTGGATCCGGTTCCGGTGCCATTCGCCGGATAGGTACAGGTTGCTGGTAGGACCGGTATAATAGGCGGTAGAGACCAGAGTGCCCTGGTAGCAAGTCGAACGCAGGGCATCGTATAGAGCGGCTGATGAACCACTGGTTTCTATGGCCACGTCGACGCCCAATTTGTCGGTGGCCCCTTTGATCTCAACGCCGACATCAACTTGCGCAGGATCCAGTACCAGGTCGGCGCCGTGGCGCGCCGCAGCATCGCGACGGCGCGGGTACAAATCCACACCCGCTACCCAGCGTGCGCCGGCCAAGCGTGCCAGTTGCAGGGCCATCTGGCCAATAGCTCCGAGGCCAAACACGGCCACCCGATCGCCCAGAAGAACGGGGGCATCGCGCACCCCTCCCACGGCAAAGTCGGCTGGATCCCAGTACATGAGGGACTGGGGGGAAACCCCGGAGGGAGCCCGTTGAACTTTAGTTGCGGTCAGGGTATGTGTCTGGCGCACCGGCAGATGGCCAAAAATCCGCTCGCCCACCTGCAGGTCTTGGACCTGGTTCCCTACTTCCACGACTTCCCCCAGACACATATTGCCAAGATTGATAGGAAATGATTTTTTTCCGGCTGCACCTCGTCGATGAAGCCGCAATTCGCCGTCCCAGGCATCGGTGGAATCGGCCGAATCGGCTCGGAAACCGCGCAATTCAGTGCCGTGTTTGACGGCGCTGAAAAGACTGCGAACGCGGATCTGATCGGCTTGCAGAGAAGGCTCTTCATAGCTGCGGAGACTGGTTGAACCGGGTTCCGGGGCAATCAATTCTAGTGGCATCGTGGCTCCTCGTAATTAGTGCTCTTAAAGAAAATATGAAGCAATGATAAGATAAGCAGACTGGTACTGCAAACTTAAAAAGCGGACCTAAAAAGGCTTGATGGTCTCCAGTGAAAGCTATAGTTTGGACAGGAGGGGAGGGAGAGGAGAGCGTCTAGAATACAGACGGCCCTGGGTAAGGCCGCAGGGCCGTTGGGAATTTCGGCCAGCCGCCCCTCAAAATGTGAGGTGTTACTACTGACCAGAAACGCTTTTGCAAGGAGTTGCTGAAATGGGGTATGAAAAAAAAGATTCACTGGGCTGGGCGCTGATCGGCTGTGGAGGAGCGGGAAACGGACACGCCAGTGGGGCTGCTGCTACGCCAGAAATTGTTCTGCGCGGGTTTTGCGATGTGCGGGGGGATTCGGCAAGTGATTTTTGCGCCCGGCATGGCGGTGCCTATCACACCACCGATCCCGGGGAAATTTTCTCCGATCCCGAAGTAGATATCGTTTCTATCGCGACCTCCCATCAGTCGCATGCCGATCTTGCCGTCGCTGCTTTTGAAGCCGGCAAGCACCTTTATCTGGAAAAACCCATGGCCATGACCCTTGAGGATTGTCTCCGTATTCGCGCCGCCATGATGGCCGCCGGCACCAAATTGATGATCAATTTTTCCATTCGTTTTTCCGGTGCTGCCCGGGCTATCAAAGAGCGTATGCGCACTGCCAAAATAAGCCATTCTCAGTGCATGATGGCACCGGCAGATCTGAGCCGCTGGCGCTGGAACTCCGTAGAGGGCGGAGGTCCCCTGTACGACGTTGGCGTCCACGCGCTCGATTTTTTGTGCTGGATTCACGCAGCTGATCCAGTTGAGGTTTATGCCGTGGGTGGGCAGCTCACCCACCCCGGTGAACTGGACAGCCCCGAATTGGTGGATTCGGCCGCGGCGACCATTCGCTTTGCCAATGATTCGGTAGCGACTTTCCTGATGAGTGATGCGGGTTTCAACGATGTGGTTTCCAAATGGTTCTTCGAATTTTTTGATGGAGCACAATCAGCGGTGCTCTACGATCACTTCCGGACCGTTACCTTCAATGGCCTCCAGGGCGATGGAGGGCAGCCCCTAAAGGAGACGCTGAAGCCGGAACCGATTGCGCGCATGCCCATGCTGGTGGCAGCTATCCGCGAAGATAGCGATACCTACGTCGGGGCGCGTGCCGGGATAATTTCGACACTGATGGTGCAAAAACTCGCCGAATCCGTCCAGAGCGGAATGCCGCAAAAAATAGAAATCCCGCCCGGAATTTGAAAAAGTGGCGGGGTGCACGCCGCAGACTACCTTGCGGCAGGAAGATTATTGCATATGCGAAGACAGCGAACCATTTATTTCAACGACGCGCGCCACTACTATCTTTTTGTCTTTGAACCCCCTATGCGCATGGAAGATGCCTGGAGACCGATTGACGAAGTAGCTGGCACGGCCGTAGACACCTTCATCTATGGGGTGAGTCGGGGGGATGGCTTGTTTTATCCCTCCAATAAGGGACTGCGCTTCGGTAGTGGACTCGAAGCTTTCGAGATGGCCGCCTACTGGCGAGTCTGGGAGAACATGCAGAGCCTGATCGACCGCGGCCTGGATCCGCTCAGGGTGCTCGTGGATAGGGCACACGACAAGGGGATGGATTTCTTTGCCAGCTTGCGCATGGGGGATTTCCCTGGTTTGGCGGGAGATCATGGGGTTGCGGCTGGAGGGCGTGGTTACGCACAGGAGGAGGTGCGGGAGCACCAGCTGGGGGTGCTGGAGGAGTTGGCCACACAATACCCGGTGGAGGGCGTAGAGCTTGATTTCGCCGCGGCTCCAGGGGGGACCTCCTTCTGGCTTCAACCCGAGGATGTGGAGGAATACGCGCCGGTGATGACCGAGTTCGTGCGCCAGGTTTCCCGCATGGTGCGCCAGCGCCCCGGGCAGCCCGGTGAAATCGGCGCGCGGATCTATCCGACCGCAGAGTTGAACCGCCAGACCGGCCTGGATGTCCACACCTGGTTGCAGGAGGGCCTGGTCGATTATCTGGTGCCCATGGTCTATGTCTACTTCGTCCTCGACGGCAATATGCCCATCGATTGGCTGGTTGAAGCGGCGCACAAAAAAAATGTTTCGGTATATGCCATGCTGCAGCCCTACTATAGCGAGGAGAGCCGCAGATTTCACAATGTAGCGAATGCCACGCCATCTATGATGCGGGCAGCGGCAGCCAATTTCAAGGCGAAGAAGGTGGATGGACTCTACACCTGGTTTTTGTCCTGGCCGCTGGGACAGGGCGAACGCAGCACCCTCAGCGAATTGGGCGATGATGAACTGCTCAAAGAAGGCGATAAACACTACTTCTTGCGCCGTCGCAGCGAGGCGTCGAGCGCCCAAGACTACGAGGCCCATCTACCGCTGGCGATTGACCGTGGGGATCTGGGTAAGCTCTATCAGATCCCCTTTTTTATAGCCGACGATACCGCCAATCCACAGATCCAGAGCGTGTTGCTCAGAGTCGGTGTCACCGATCTGGTGGGCGCAGACCAGTTCGAGGTTAGCTTGAATGGGGCGTCTTTAGCAGCAGAGGTTTGTCGGCGATCGGGACACGGTCGCGTCGATCCCTATGCGGGACAGTGGCTGGAATTCCAGCTCGAAAAATTGCGGCCCATCCAGGGGGAGAATAGGCTGGGCTTGAGGTTGGTGGAGCGACCTGATAACCTCGCTAGCGGGGTGGTGGTGGAGGATGTGGAGATCATTGTCACATATGGCACCTTTGCAGCTGGACGGTGACGGTTAACTAGGGCCTTAAGGGAGAAATTACATGCGTATCACCGAGATAGAAGGATTTGAAATTTTGCCTCCATTCCAGGATTTCAATGCCGTGGCCATTAACCGTTACCACGGCGTCGGGCTGCAGCGGCGCGGTATCCTGGTGGTGAAGACCGACAATGGCCTGGAGGGCTACGGGGAAAATTGGGGCAGTCTGCCAGACCTCGATGCCCTGCGCACAGAGTACGTGGGCACGGATCCCTTCAACTGGATGGGAGCGCTGGTCGATCTGCCCATGTGCATGGCCAATTACGACCTGATGGGCAAATATCTGGGGGTCCCGGCATGGAAACTTATCGGCCCCAAAGTGCGTTCGTGGGTGCCGGTATCCGCCTGGACCGTATCCCAGAAACCCGCTGATATGGCCGAGGAGGTGCGGCAGGCGGCACAACGGGGTTATCACTGGATCAAATACCACCTCGATGAGGTCCAGAACGTCATCGCGCAGACCGAGGCCATGCAGGAGGTCGCACCGCCCGGATTCAAGGTCCACTACGACTTCAACGCCAATCTGGACTTTTATACCATGTGCCCGCTCATCCAGGAACTGGCGCGTTTCCCAGTGGCTGGCCGCGTTGAGGACGTCATGGCTTCCGGCGACGAGGAAGGGTTTCGCCTGTTGCGTGAAAAGTCCAAGCTGCCCATCATCGTTCATCACGGACCAGCCGAATTTATGGTCAAAAATCTGTGCGATGGTTTCATGTCCGGCCATTCACCGGTGGGCATGGCAGCAAAGCTGGCCGCGGTGGCAGAAATGACCCGTACTCCGATCATGTTGCAGAATGTTGGTGGAGTGATAAACCAGGCTTTCCTGGCACACCAGGCCGCAGTGTTCAAGATGGCCACGATCGACCACGTGAATCTGTGCCACATGTGGAAGGATGACGTGACGGTCGAGCGAATGCCGGTGATAGGGGGCAGTGTGGAAGTGCCCGATGGACCGGGTCTTGGCGTCACCCTAGATCGCGACAAACTGGAGTTATACGCCCGTACACCGGAGCCGGACTATGGCCGTTTTTTGGTGCGCTTGCGCTATGTTGACGGCCTCCAGATTTACCTGCGTCACAATCCGAATCTGCCGGGCTGTACGGACAATCTCAGGTTTCACGAGCGCCTGCACGGTTTCCAGGTGCCAACGCGCGTGCCGTCCTACAATAGTCCACTGGTCACCGATTTCTGGGATGAAAGCGAGGAGCCCTCCGAGTTCGAGCGCATCTGGCAAAAAACGGCATCCGGTCCGGTGTGGACCAATGCCTAGTCCCCCCGGCAAACAAAGCTGGGATCCAGCGCATTATGCACGCCATGCCCGCTTTGTGTCCGATCTGGGCATGGCCGTAGTCAGTCTCCTCAAACCGCTACCGCAGGAATGGATTCTGGATCTGGGCTGCGGCGACGGTGTCCTTACCAAAAAGCTAGCAGAAGCTGGAAGCAGGGTCTTTGGGTGCGACGGTAGTGCCGCACAGGTCCGAGCAGCGCGAAAACTAGGTCTGGATGTGTGTGTAATGGACGGCGAGGCCCTCGGATTTGCAGCGCGATTCGATGCGGTGTTCAGCAATGCGGCCCTGCACTGGATGCTGCGTCCAGATGCCGTAATAGATGGAGTGTGGCGGCTGCTCAAACCAGGAGGGCGCTTCGTTGCAGAATGCGGCGCTAGGGGTTGTATCGCGAGTATACAAAGAGCCCTGGTGGAGGTTCTGGAGCGCAGGGGGATTGATGGCAAGGCTATCGATCCCTGGTATTTTCCGACAGTCGACGAATATGCCGCGCGTCTGCAGCGGCGTGGCTTCAAAGTTGACTTCATAGCAAGTATTCCCCGTCCCACCCCACTGCCGGGGGATATCATCGACTGGTTGAATACGCTGGCGCAAAGTTACCTGCGTGCGGTGGCGGAGAAAGAAAGGGCGGGCTTGCTGCGGGAAGTACGGCAACTCCTGTTGCCGATTTTATGCGATGCCTCGGGCCGCTGGACAGCTGACTATGTGCGCCTGCGTTTTGCCGCCAGGAAATCTGTAGAGTCGAATCATTAGTTGCGGCAATGTTCCCGGCTCACGCACGGGCTTGGTTTCCAGCTACATTTTTCACCAATCGACCCGCAAACGGGTCCAGCGGATGCCAAAGGGCCCATTTTCCTTGCACCAGTGAGTGGCCAGAAAGGTGCCATCCTGCAAGCGGAGAGCGGTGGGAAAACCAAACATAAAACTGTCGAATTCCTCCACCCCGGTTTCCACGTCCTGCGGTCGGTGGCGTTGTGAGCCGCTATCGTAGAGCAGGCCTTCGTAGTGAATGGTCCATTCGGTTTCGGTGAAGGTGACCAGGTTCATAACAATGCCCTGTTCCCCATAGCGCCGGTTATAGAGTATCAGCAGCCGGTCTTCTCCCAGGGGAATTGGGGTCATGGTCTGGCCCATGATCCCGGTGGACTGGGGCCTTCCCCAGGTAGAGCCTCTGTCGTGCGAGAGCACAAAGCTGTCGGGCTGGTCGCTCACCTCATTAAGGGTCACGGTCCAGCAAGTGGCAATGAGCAGATCTGGCGAAATTTGGGCCAGCTTCTGCTCGAAGTAGCCAAACCTTTTGTCCGGGTCTTCGAATACTACACCGTGTCGTGGCCAGGTCAGTCCTCCATCATCCGAGATCGCCACCAGAACCTGCTCGCCCAGGCGGCCTTTGGCGGGGAGAGTGGCTGCCGGGGCCAGGAGGCGGCCCGAATCGAGAGGCAAAATTCCGTGTGAAATTTCCAGCAAACTATGACCGGCCATGGGGACCTGTGTAGGTTTGGACCAGGTGCGCCCCCCGTCGATAGAGCGGCAAAAGACCGCTTCGTTGGTGCCGTCTCCAAAACTCTCTTCTGCCCGGCGAAAGGAATGCGAACCATAGGCAAAGACCACCTGTCCGTCAGCGGCCAGGCTCAGCTTGAGGGCATAGGTAGAGGGCGGCTCGGTGGTCGGCGCCACCAGATTGCCTTCCAATTGCCATGTTTCGCCGCCATCAATGGAACGCGCCCAGTCCGTGCCGCCATTGACATTGGGGCCGCCGCCGACACTAAAGCAGCAGAGCAGATCGCCGTTGGGCAGCTGTACAGCCTGGGGAAAAGCCGAGTCGCGCTGATCCACCCACCCGGTTCCGAGAATTTCGATTGCTGGCATGAGATCTCCCTTTTTTTTCCAGTTGTTAAAGGTGGCCAGTGCAAGAACTCAATTTATTTGGGCAAGTTTATAGTTCAAATTATTGCATCGAGGCTCCAAAGAGGGCAAATTTAAAGCATCAAAAAAAATGTTCAAAAATATTGGTTGGCGCAAATAAGATCTTAGAAAAGGGGGGGATTCCCGGGCAAACTCTGCTTTGGTCACTCCCAGCGGAAATTTGAAAAACCGTACTAAATGAGGATGCGCAAGCCACGGCCTGGCACTTCCGGCTCTGCGTCCAGCCAGCAGATTCTTTAATTCACAAGGAGATCAAATGAAAGGTAATCGTTCCGCAGTATGGTTGCTCGTAGGCGTTCTAGTGGGTTTTGGACTACCTGTTTTTGCCCTGATCGGGACGGTTTTTGCCCTGGTCTTAAGCACTACCCAGTTAGCTGATCGGGGAGGTTCATCGGTCGATAAAGCAACCCATCTCTCCGGTCCAAAGAGTGGCCCTGCAGTCGCTTTGCTGGATATCGTTGGGCCTATTGTCAGCGGCAAAAAGCCGGTTTTTGAAACCGAATCCATGGCAGCGGCTGGCAATATCGTCCCCCTGATAAGCAAAATTTCCCAAAGCGCCGATACCAAAGCCCTTGTTTTAAGGGTCAATAGTCCAGGTGGTTCAGTTGTTGGGTCTGACGAAATCTACAACGCCCTGCAGGGTATGGAGAAGCCAATCGTCGTGCTGATGCAGGAGGTGGCGGCCTCAGGGGCTTATTATATCAGTATGGCGGCGACCCATATCGTCGTCAATCCAAATACCCTAACCGGTTCGATCGGAGTAATTGGCCAGTTTCCCAACGCGGCGGAATTAATGGATAAAATCGGCTTTCAAATGACCACTATAAAGTCTGGGAAGTCTAAAGATATTGGCAATCCCTTTCGGCCCATGGACGATGAGGAAAAGGCAATTTTCCAGGATATAATAGATGAGACTTACGGTCGTTTCGTCGGCATCGTGGCAGGGGGACGCAAGCTAAGCGAGGAGCGAGTCCGAGAACTGGCAGACGGGCGGGTTTACACCGGCCAGAGAGCCCTTGAAATGGGTTTGGTTGATGCCCTGGGTTACGAAGGGGACGCGGTATCCAAAGCCGCTGAACTTGCGGGTATCGAAGGAGAACCGCGGCTAATTCACTTCAAAGAAGAAGCCGGTGTTTTCGAGATGCTAGTGGGGAGTAAAGGGAGCGCGTTATGGGCTTTGCCGGGATTGACTTACAATCAAATTTACCGCCTGATGACCCCTTCTCTCGAGTTTCTTTGGAAGCCCTAGGGGGCGCTGTAAATTTCCGGCGAATCCAGTTAGTTTAGTTGTGCGGCAGGGGGAGTAGCTCAACGCGAAAAAGGGCGATGTACCGTGGTACACCGCCCTTTTCTTATGCGAGAAGACTAAAGTCTAGAGAGCCACGACGTTTTCTGCCGCGGGGCCTTTCTGACCCTGGACAACGGTGAATTCGACTTGCTGTCCGTCGGAGAGAGAGCGAAAGCCCTCACCTTGAATCGCAGTATGATGAACGAAGACGTCCCCTCCGCTTTCGCGCTCTATAAAGCCAAAGCCCTTTGAATCATTGAACCATTTAACGGTTCCGGTCTCGCGATCTGCCATGTTATTTTTCCTTTTTTATGACAGTGGAACGTTGGAACAGAGCGTGCCGAATGCCAAGGGATCTACTACTTCAGGCTCATAGGTAGGAAACTACTGCGGGTAGGATCTACGTCGGGTAGGAATCTACTGGGCCTAAGGGTAGGAATCTAGGGAGATTCGAACGACTGCCAACTTGTAGTTTTTCTGCAACGATTGCAGAAAACATATGTCCTAATAAAAAAAGGCAATATTGGCCAGCACGCAAGAGAAATTAACCAATATTTTTTTTCCGGGTTTTTTTGCCGATCTTGCTCAGGCGGAGAAAATCCTTTGCGGATAGGGTCGTCGCCAGCCTTTGCGGCCGAAATCTTCGTCGTAACAGAGCAGGTTGTGGGCGACTTTTTTGTCGCCATGTCCGGCATGGACCGAGTCCAGTATCTGTGCAGTCAGGACGCCATCTAGACGGCGGTAAACAGGCAGGCAGGCCGGGTCGTCAACCCGGTTGTGTTGTTCCAGGGGATCTTCTAAAAGGTTGAAGAGCAGCGTGTCTCCGCAGGCGTATTTTACCAGTTTCCATTCGTCCTCTAGGTGCATACAGCCACTGGCGAGGAAGCCAAAGATACTCTGGCGCGTAGAGGGGGCGGGCAGGCCGGGCAGGGGAAGCGGCTTGGAGTCCATATAGGACGGGGGCTGGCAACCACCCAACTGCAGCATTGTGGCGGTGATG
>CAXFTV010000488.1:0-16634 GCA_964005845.1 uncultured bacterium | reverse complement strand
TCTGGCGCTAGAGCGTCCCAGCGAAATTTAACTCACTCCCGGTCGACCGACAAAGCAAAATATGGGTCCCCTGGCACCCTCGTTTAATTTGCACACGGCCAGAGCTTCGAGAATCCGCTCTTTAATTTTTCCTAGGCCTTCGTGATTCTCATCGAGTATCTGGCCGGCCTTGTGAATTTCCAACCTATTTCATGCCGATCTCTTTTTGTATTTTTCGCCTTACTTTACCCCTCGAATGCCATATGGGCAGAGTTCATTCTGTACCATAACGACTTTTTATCTGCCATGCTTTGCCCTTTAGTCATTTTTCGTCTCCTGTAATTTTCTCTTGACAGGCTTTCTTTCAACTATATATATAGGTAGAGTAGATATTAAAATTTTTTACTATTGGAAAGGGAAACTTTTCCTATGTTCGATATTTTTCGCAAAAAAAAGCGCAAGATTCAATTTGATACAAACCAGCAGCTTGATCGCCTGGCTGAGCTGAGCCCTCCATCTACCCTCGTCAACCTCATTAAGAACAATGGGAATATTGAGAACCTGGGGAGGGCCTTTTTTTTACGGCGAGAAAAAAAAATCTACAGCGACGGAAAGAATATCTACCTAACTACCCCAGAAAACCTAAAGATTTCCAAAAATCAGAATTTAAATTCCCAGATCGTTTCATTGCAGTTTTTTTCCCGCCGCGTACCCCACACTATGAATTGCCGTGTAGCTGGACGCTATCGGCTACTTCCGGAAGTAATTGAAACTTTAGATTTTAAAGCTAAAGCAGCGTATAAACTCTCACCGGTTGGGCCTCTTAAAAAAGAGGATAAACGGCAATATTTACGTTATATTTTAAAAAATTATGGCGACAACCGAATTCCCCTCACTACCCACATAAGCTTTGATCTTTATCTGAAGACTACCAGCGAAACTTTCCCCTCCCAGGGTTCCCCGCCTATAATTCTTAATAAACCACAAATGATTTCCCCTAACGCAACAGAGGAAACACAGGATTTTACCACTCGGGATGCAATTAACGACTTCCGGGAAATCATGCTGGAACAACCCTTGCATGACCGTTTCGTTTTTGCTTCCAAGGTAATAAAAGATGATTCCGGAAGTATGGTAAAGAGACCGGATGAGGAACTCTTGCTTGGTAAAATCAATGTTCTCGGGCTTGAAATGGAATCATTGCGGGATATGCTCTATTTTAAGAAATCGCCAAAGTCGGGATTAAGAAAAGGTAAAAATAATCTCTATAAACTCAAACCCGGCGAAAATTGCTAACCCATTTTTCTTTCCAGGACCAACATTACAGAATGTTATGCGAGGTAATGGAAGCTCGGACGCAAAATGAAGTAGTTCGTCCTCTTGAGTTTAAAAAACCCGAATCTGGTTTAAAGACAGAACTGATCGACTTCGGCACTGGGGGTTGCCTGATCGAATCCAGTCCTCAGATTCTCAAAACGCTCTTAGGTGAAAAATGTCCAGCCAACGTAGATGAAGAAACGGATTTTGAGGGTGAATATTGGCAGGTGGCGTTCGAAAAGATAAAATTGCCGATGATACACTTGACCTACTACCCCAAGCTGAGTTTCCCCGATGCAGTGAAACAATTCAAGCCTGAGTTGCCCTTTAAAGTCTCAATTATTGGTCAGATCGTTAGGACTAATGTACATATAATCAAAGAAAAGAGAATATTGCAACTCGGTATTCAATTTGCGTACGAACCTCAGGGTATCCCACTTCAACACGACGAAAGTGTAGATTGGAGATACACCCGCAATTTAAAAGACCATTCCCACTTTCAAACTAGCTCACAGCCATTTAAGTCAACTCTACGGGTTTTTGGAAAACCAAACCCTGTCAACGAGTAGGGGAAACCGCAAGGTGGCCGCAAAGCCTAACCCCGCTCCCCGGACACAAAACAATCAATAATTTTCACCTGTTTTCGTCCCGTCTTTTTCTCAAAGCAGTGCGTTCTTGGAAAGCTAACTTTACCTTTTCATCAACAAATTTATCTCTCTGTGCGGCAATCTGTTGCTGGACAGAAGCTATAACCTTCTCGCTTTTTAGTTTGTCCTCTTCTGATTTACTATCCTCCTGAAAACGCCGACTTAAAACGATAAGTAGTTTGCTGTATGTATTGTGGTTCTCCGGACCAGGATGAAGGGCATAAGGAGGCATAAATCTCAGCCCAAGATTGGAATTTCTATACCCTCTGTTCCCAATCAGATCTCGGGGAAAAAGACGAAAGCTAATCCGGTACTTGCCCTGGGCATCATTAACCCGGTCCAGAAATAGAGGCAGATAAACTTCGTCCTCAGCCCCAATTTTATTGGGCACAAGGCGCCCCATGGCACCCTTTAAGTCGTTATTCATTTTGAATGACAAAAGAAATCCAAGTGAGGCATTGATATCCCGCAAGTAGTCGTTGGGCTTTTTGACAACCGATGGACGCGCAACCTCGTGATTGACACCAGCCAAAAGTTGTTCGCTGATAGACACGGAGATTTCACCGAGATTAGCAAACTCTTCAAGACTGACCTGTTGCAATTTTTTTATGTTCTCTCGGCTTAAAAACTTATCGAGTTCTTGCTGAATACCCTCAAAAAAATTTCCCTGGTTACTTTTTTGGTTCCACACCCCGCCACCGGGCAAAACGTAAAGTACTGCACCACTCAGATAATGGTTAAGCACTTCCTTCGGCACACTGCCCGACCCGTTGGGAAATGAGGTCAGAGCGTCTATACGCACTTGGAGTATATCCTCTCCATCGACAAATACATGCCTGGGAAATTGTGCCACAGCCTCTTCTCGAGGCCCTGTCCAGGGTTTGCCGGAATCTTGATGATTACCGGCAATATAATAACTCTTTCGCAGGAAGAAACCCTTAGCTATAAAGTAGACGGGGCGCGCTGCCCCTTCTGCCGGCATGGTAAAGCTCACCTGCACCTTCTCCCCCTGTTTCAGAAGATATTCCGCTGGCTCAAAGCTACCTCCGCTGACGCCACGTGGATTGGATATAAATAAAACGCCTCGAGGCTGATCTCTAAATTTGCGGAAGCTAAAATTTTGCACTACTCCCTTGCCGCGACCATTTTCGACTGACTGAGCCTGCATCCGCAAGCGCAGAATATCTACTTCGATTTCCGCCTCTCTAAAACCCTGGAAAAGGGCGGCTAGTTGAACCGGTTTACTGAAAACCTCCGTATGGATAAAATGTGATTTTTCCAATGCAGGTTCCGGCCCAGTTTTCTTACCCCTTAAATGTTTTTTTTGTTTTTTTATTTTTGCCGTATTGGCCGGCAGATTATTGCTATTTTTTTTCGCTTTTTTCAACTTTGCCATGTTTTCAGACCTAAGCCCATCTGCCCTAAAAGTTATCAATCTAGATAGATTACATAAAAAAGCTCAAGAAAATAAGATTGGCAATAAAAAAATTTATTTCGCCAATTTAAGCCACCAGACTGACAATTATTTCACAATGGGGAGTTTGTGGAAACATGTCAATCGGTTGTAATAATTTAATCCGATAACCAGATGAACATAGGACTTCGAGATCATCAGCCAGAGAAAAAGGATTACAGGAAACATAGAGGATTTGAGGAGGATTTAAATCAACGAGAGCCGATCGAACTTTTTTGTGTAAGCCAACCCTGGGGGGATCGAGAATAACCAGATCAAATTTCTCCCCCTCGCAATTTAATTCTGAAATTACTTCTTCTACTGTTCCGGCAACAAATTCGGCATTTTTAATTTCGTTTCTTGCTACATTTTTTCGAGCATCCTCTACCGCCTCTTCCACTAATTCAATCCCCAATACCGACTTTGCTCTACGGGCCAGATATAGACCAATACCTCCAGTCCCACAGTAGAGGTCAAGCAATCTTTTCCCTTCTAAATCTCCAGCTATTAATTCTACCTCTCTGTACAATCTCTCTGCCTGTAAAGTATTTGTTTGAAAAAAAGATTGTGGAGAAACCTCAAATTCCAGTCCAACGCATTTTTCAATTATTCTACCCGGTTCCTTTATGACAAATTCTCTTTGCCCCATGGCAACCTGAGCTTTGCCCTGGTGCAGAGTTACTATAAATGTCGAAATCTGGGGAATCTCTTCCAAAACTGCTTCGATGAGAGAATCAATAGAACCGCAGGGGTATTCTGAAACTACCAGATTAACCATTAGCTCTCCGCTGTTTTTTCCCTCTCTAATAACGAGAAAGCGCAATAAGCCACAGTGGGTTTTTAAATTGTAGGGTGGAAGCCCGGCTTTCGAAGCCAGTTGGCGAACCGTCTGGAGAATCCGATTGGATAACTCGGATTGCAAGCAGCACCTTACAACATTAAATAATTGGTTAAAGCGTCCCCTCAAATGGAGTCCCAATTGTAGGTGGCCTTGATGATCCATGCCAAAGGAAAACTCCATTTTATTGCGATAGAATAATGGCGTTTGATTGGCGATTATTGAACGTACATCTGCAACTCCTAAACCCTTTTCTGCCAAGGCATCCAGGACCATTTGTTCCTTGATCTTCAACTGCTCTTCATAGGCGATATCCTGCCATCGGCATCCGCCACAAATCCCAAAGTGCTGGCAGTCTGCCGGCTGACGTTCTCGCCCATATTCTAAAAAGTCAACAACAGTTGCCTCAAATCGACCTTTGCGCTTCCTTTTTATCTCTGCTTCTACCTTATCACCAGGCACCGTGCGATAGATTACAATTTCTCTGCCCTCACAAAAGGCAATCCCATCCCCTTGTCTGGTCAATTTCTCCACAGAAGCGACTATTTTTTCTCCTCGTTTCATTCCAGCTTTCCACCTAGTATAATATGACCAAAGATAAAAAAGACGAGGTGAGATGTTCTGCTTCTCGCCTCGTCTTTTTTTAATAGGACTTTAGAGTAATTTAGCCTTTGTTTTCTTTAGTCTTTGTTTGCTGCGGCTGTCTCCGTCTTTTCGCCGGACTGAACCCCTTCATCGGCACTGGTGTCAACTTCGGCTGACTCTTGAGTTGCAGGTGCAGTTTCAACGCGGTCCACCAGCTCGAGAATACACATAGATGCTGCATCGCCACGCCGGGGACCGGTTTTTACAATCCGGGTATACCCACCATTTCTGCTCCCATAGCGGGGACCAAGTTCTTCGAAAAGTTTACCTACTATTTTCTTATTGGCGATAAAACGCAGAACCTGGCGGCGCGCATGAAGGTCGCCGCGCTTGGCAAAAGAGATCATATGTTCTGCAGTCCTTCTGACTTCTTTAGCCCGGGCACTTGTCGTATGGATAATCTCGTTTTCAAAAAGGGATGTAACCATGTTGGCAAACATCGCTTTTCGATGGCTGTGCTTACGTCTTAATTTGGCTACTTTTTTACCATGTCTCATTTTTAGGTTATCCTAAGATATTTCAAAATTCCTCGGCAAGGGGGCTGGGAACATCATCATCGATTTCAACATCCTCATAAGGCGCCAGATCCATACCCCAGTTGAGATTAAGCGTTACCAAAATCTCTCCCAATTCATTTAGGGATTTACGGCCGAAATTTCGGTATTTCAACATCTCGCTTTCGGTACGCGAGCAAAGTTCCCTCAAATGCGTAATCCCAGCAGCTCTTAGACAATTGGCAGACCTGACTGAAAGTTCCAATTCATCGACCGACATAGCAAGCAACTTCGCCACGCGCTTGGTTTCTTCATCAACTATTTTTTCCTCGGGAGCCTCTGAACCATCGTCAAAATTGATGAAGAGTTCCAAATGTTCAGTAAGAATCTTGGCGGCTTGGGCAACGGCATCTTCCGGTTTTACGGCACCATCAGTCGTAATCCTCAAACTGAGTTTGTCGTAATCTGTTCGCATACCAACTCGAGCATTTTCGATATCGTAATGCACTTTTAAAACGGGGGAAAAATTGGCATCGAGAGTTATGGCCCCAATAGGGTGCTCGGTGTTTTTATTTTCTTCGGCAAAAACATAACCACGCCCCTGACCCACTGTAAAATCCATCTTTAGTTCAGCATCTTCTGATAGGGTGGCGAGGTAAAGGTCGGGATTCATAATCTCGATACTGGGGTCTACCGCTAAATCCCTGGCATAAAACTCACCCGGACCATTAATTTCAACCCGCAGGGTACGCTCCTCTTCGCCATGATATCGAATGGCGACTTCCTTGAGGTTGAGAATAATCTCGGGAACATCTTCACGTACCCCACTAATCGTAGAAAATTCATGCTGAACACCTTCAAGGCTCACCCGGGTAATTGCAGCCCCCTGAATGGAAGAGACCAGTATTCTCCTCAAGCAGTGGCCCAAAGTGACCCCATATCCTCGTTCAAGTGGCTGGACTACAAATTCACCGTAAGTCTCGCTGAGGTTGTCTTTGCTAATTTCGACGGTCCTCGGCATCTGGAGACCTTCTATTTTCATAGGTCTACCTAGCTCCCTTTTATTCCGTGTAAAGAGGACAAAGCCATAAGAAGCTCAAAAATTTAAACTCGCGAATAAAATTCTATGACGATCTGTTCTTCAGCTACCGTCGGGATGTCTTCCCGGTTCGGCTTTTCCAGAACGGTACCCTGCAGGTTGACTTTGTCTACCGAAAGCCAGGGAACCACCTCACGTGCACGCCTTAAAGACTCGTGAACGGCTTCGAGCTGTCGGCTCTTCTCTGCCACCTGGATATTCTCACCAGGACTGGTCAAATAAGAGGGGATATTTACTCGCCGCCCGTTAACAACGATATGATTGTGGCGAACTAGTTGACGGGCTGCTTTGCGCGAGGGGGCAAAACCCAGCCGATATACAACATTGTCCAGGCGCCCTTCTAAAAGACGCAGAAGGTTTTCTCCACTTACACCAGGCACTCTTGTTGCTTCATTATAGTAGCCTCTAAACTGTCCCTCTCGAACTCCATAAAGGCGGGCCAACTGCTGTTTGGCACGCAACTGAACGCTATAATCGGATTGTTTGCGGCGCATGCGTTGCCCATGCTGTCCTGGGGCATAGCTACGTCTCTCAAATGCACACTTTTCAAGAACACAGCGCTCGCCTTTGAGAAAGAGCTTCGTACCCTCACGTCGACAGTAACGACAATTGGGACCAACATATCTACTCATTCAGCTGCTCCTAGTCTATACTCGGCGCCGCTTGGGTGGCCGACAACCGTTGTGGGGAATGGGAGTAACATCCCTTATTGCGGAAATCTCGAGTCCAGTGGCCTGCAAAGCGCGGATCGCAGATTCGCGACCAACTCCAGGTCCTTTAACCCAGACTTCAACCCGTCTCAATCCAACGCTCATAGCCTCTTGAGCAGCTTTTTCTGCTGCCATTTGACCAGCGAATGGAGTCGATTTTCGGCTACCTTTGACCCCCATTTTCCCAGGGGTCGCCCAGGAAATGACATTTCCCTGACGGTCGGTAAGAGTAATAATGGTATTGTTGAAGGTAGCCAAGACATGTGCCACTCCCACTGATTCTACCTGCTTGGCCTTTTTGCGTCGTCTACGAGTTCTCTCTGGTGGCAAATGTACGCCCCTTTTTTTAAGTTTTGGTTAGGCTTGAGGTGCTTTCTTTTTACCCGCAATGGCCCGTCGTGGCCCTTTGCGCGTACGCGCATTTGTCTTTGTACGCTGTCCGTGGGCAGGCAACCCGCGGCGATGACGCAACCCTCTATAGGCTCCGGTATCCATGAGCCGTCTTATATTCATATTGACATCGCCACGCAGACTTCCTTCAACCTTATGATTGGTCTCAATAATTGCCCGCAATTGGCTGACCTGGTCTTCAGTCAATGCATTAGTGCGAGTTTCGGGTCCAATCCCGGCCTGATCTACTATCTTTCGGGCAACTGTTTGCCCGATCCCATAGATGTAGGTTAGTCCAATCTCGACTCTTTTATCTCGGGGTAAATCTACACCTGCAATACGTGCCAAAGGGGAATTCTCCTTTATCCTTGCCGCTGTTTATGCCTTGGATTGCGTTTGCAAATCACACGTACAATGCCATGGCGCCGAATAATTTTGCATTCTGAACAACGCTTACCCACAGATGCTTTAACTTTCACAACAAAACTCCTGAAAAAAACAGAATTTTCACCTGCGTCCCTTGATTCTTCCCTTTTTCATAAAGCCATCATAGTGCCTTGTTACTAACTGCGACTCAAGTTGTTGCAAGGTATCGAGGGCTACTCCGACAATAATTAGCAAACCTGTCCCACCGAAAAACTGGGCAAATGAGGAGCTAACATTGAACTGCTGGGTCACAAAGAATGGAATGACAGCAACAAGGGCCAACGCAATGGCACCAGGGAGGGTTATCCGGGTCATAATTCTGTCAATATATGAAGCTGTCTTGGGCCCTGGTCGAACTCCTGGAATAAACCCTCCATGTTTTTTCATATTGTCCGATAATTGATTCGGATCCATGACAATAGCAGTATAAAAATACGCAAAAAATACGATCATCAGTGCATAAATAGACCAGTAAAACGCGGACTGCATCGTGAAATAATTACCCAGGGTTTGCATCAATTCATTATCGGGGAACAACTGTGTTACTGTTCCCGGTAAAAACATGATCGACTGGGCGAAAATAATTGGGATGACACCGGCGGTGTTGATACGCAGGGGAATGTTCGTAGTCTGGCCACCATAGACCCGCCGCCCAACTACGCGTTTGGCGTACTGCACCGGTATTCGGCGCTGACCTTGCGTTAGCAGAATTACAAAAGCTACGACTCCTAACATAAGGGCGATTAAAAAAAGCTGCTCAATTATATTCGTACCGGCCCCTTTATTCAACAGAAAATTATCGTATTGACTCTTGATGGCATAAGGTAATTCAGCAACAATCCCGATGAAAATTATCAAAGATATGCCGTTGCCAATACCATATTCTGTAATCTGTTCACCCAACCACATGATTAAAACAGTACCGGTAGTAATGGTAATCATAGTGGCAAGGCGAAAAGCCCATCCGGGTTCGGCAACCGCTGGTCCCGCCTGGGTAGAGATATTTTCAAGGAAATAGCTTACGCCCAACGATTGTGCAACTGCTAGAAATACAGTGCCATACCGGGTGTACTGGTTGATTTTTTTGCGCCCCTCTTCACCTTCGCGCTGTAATTTTTGAAAAAAGGGAATCACCGCACCCAACAATTGAAGTATAATAGAAGCACTGATATAGGGCATTATACCGAGGGCGAAAATGGTAGCTCTGGTAAATGCTCCGCCAACAAACATATCGTAAAGACCGAAGAGAGTCCCACCGGTATTGGCAAAAAAACTTGTAAGTATTGGAAGGCTAACACCTGGAACAGTGATCTGCCCGCCTATTCGATAGACGATAAGAAGACCTATCGCAATCAAAATACGACGGCGCAAATCGGGGATCTTGAAACAATTTTGAAAACTCTGAAGCACCTCAGATCACCTCGGCTTTACCACCAGCCCGTGCAATTTTTTCAGTAGCGGCTTGGGAAAATTTGTGCGCCCTGATTGTGAGACTACGACTTAGTTCACCATCACCGAGAATTTTCACAGGCTCGGAACGCTTCCGAATGAGGCCTACCTGGACAAGCTCGTCGGGGCCTACCTCCCCTTCGAGGCCTCGCTCTTCAAGCGCTCCCAAATTTACTACCTGAAAAGTTTTTCGGAAGATCTGGTTAGAGAACCCGAATTTTGGCAACCGGCGGTGCATGGGGTTCTGGCCGCCTTCGAAATCGGTGCGACGACCGCGCTTTGCACCTGAACGGGCACGCTGCCCTTTATGCCCCTTCCCGGCTGTCTTACCTGTGCCCGAACCTGTACCCAAACCCAGGCGCTTGCTATCGCGCCGAGACCCTGGGGGAGATTTGATTTCACCTAGCCGCATAATTTTACCCTTGAATATATCCTAGTCTTCAATTTCACGCACTTCGAGCAGATGTGCAACTTTTTGAACCATACCGCGGATTTGCGGTGAATCTTGGTGTACCACCTGCTCGTTGAGGTGTTTGATGCCTAAGGCCTGTATTGTAGCTTTTTGCCCCTTGGCTTTGCCAATGGCACTTTTTCTTTGTCTTATTGCCAGCTTCATCGGAATCGCCCCTTTCTAACCCCTCAATGTTTGCAATTCTACTCCCCTCAGGCTGGCAATATCCTCTGCATTGCGCAATTGGCCTAACCCGTCGAGCGTAGCTTTAACGGCATTGTGGGAATTATTGGAACCTAGGGACTTGGTCAAAACATCGTGAATCCCTGCAAGTTCAAGTATAATCCGAACCCCACCACTGGCGATAACACCGGTACCCGGGGCAGCGGGCTTCAGCATGAGTTTTGAAGCCCCGAAACGTCCCAGGACTTCGTGGGGAATGGTCCCCTCTACAACTGGAACCGTGAAGATGTTTTTTTTGGCGGCCTCAGTTCCCTTGCGAATCGCTTCGGAAATCTCACCTGCCTTGCCGGTTCCGATACCAACGCGTCCGTTTCGATCTCCAACAACGACTAGGGCATTAAAGCTGAAACGTCGCCCTCCTTTGCGAACATGAGAAACGCGCCTGATACTATTTTGAACAACAACTTCGCTCAGTTCTGAGCCATTGGCATCGGTATCAGCTAACAAAGTTCTCTCCTCTAAAATTGCAATCCACCCTCACGTGCTCCATCAGCGACGGCTTTGATAATTCCATGGTATAAAAACCCCCCACGATCAAAAACCACCTTTTCGATTCCCTTTTCGCGCGCTTTTTCGGCTACGATCTTCCCCACTTCGCGGCCCTGGTCAACGCGACTTTCGAATTTAGTTATATGCAACTCTTTCGAGCGGGTAGAAAGGCCTATAAGCGAATGCCCGGCCAGGTCATCAACGAGCTGAACCTCAATATTGTACAGCCCTCTATAAACGACCATCCTGGGCTTCTCTGGCGTTCCCGAAACCTTTTTCTTGATTCGGTGCCGCCGCCGATTGCGCCGCTCTCTTTGTCTAATAAGCTGATTTTTAGTGGCCATGCTAAGCTACTGCTGCCTTGCCGGCTTTAAAATAGATAACTTCATCCTCGTAACGAACTCCTTTACCCTTGTAGCGGTCAGGTTTGCGCTTGAAGCGAATATCGGCGGCAACCTGCCCAACTGCTTGCTTGTCAATCCCCTGTACTACAATTCTGGTCTGAACCTCGCCAGGGGCATCCTCGGTAGATATTTCAATGCCCTCGGGGGCTTCGTAGACAACGGGGTGGGAATAACCCAAATGCAATGTCAGACGCTTGCCAGATACTTCTGCGCGGTATCCTACACCATGTACGTCTAATTTTTTCGAGAAACCCTCAGAAACACCGGTAACGGCATTTGCAACTAGCGAGCGTATAAGTCCGTGTATAGCACGAACCTCTTTCTCATCCGATTTGCGCTTGACCTGAATGGTACCATCCTCAAAATGGATATCGATTTTTCCGGTGTCAAAGGGTACCAGGAGTTGTCCTTTGGGACCCTTTACCTGGACGTTGGCAGCGCTTAATGTGGCATCTACCCCTTTGGGTAGTGATATTGGCTCAGCACCTACTCGTGACAAGAGTTTATTCTCCCCGAAAATTTAGCCGCTTACCAAACATTGCACAAAATTTCACCGCCCAACCCGGCTTTTCTCGCCTCGCGGTCGGTCATCACGCCCCTGGATGTAGAAACGATTGAGATTCCCAGTCCGCGCAGTACTCTGGGAATTTTATCTTTGGTAGCGTATTGTCTCAAACCAGGCTTGCTAATGCGCTGAAGTCCCTGGATTAAACTGGAAGCCGATTCACTATAACGCAAAAACAGTCGCAATTTTCCCTGATTGCCATCATCAACAAAGGCAAAATTATCAATAAAACGACATTCTGCCAATACCCGTGCTATTTCTCGTTTCAAATTTGATGCCGGAATATCAACCCTCTTGTGTTTGGCCTGGCAGGCGTTGCGAATACGAGTTAGCATATCGGCAATTGGATCGGTCATACTCATAAGTTTAATTTCTCCCTATGATTCTCGATTACCAACTGGCTTTTGTAACACCGGGAATCTCGCCTTGAAGAGCAAGTTCGCGAAAACAAATCCTGCAGAGCCCAAACTTTCTATAAACAGCCCGGGATCTACCACAGCGATGGCAACGAGTGTACTTACGCACTTTAAATTTTGGTTCGCGTGCAGTTCTTACTAACAGACACTTCTTGGGCATAATCTAAACCTCTCCAAAATCCTTTTCAATTACTAAAAGGCATTCCAAAAAGAGCTAGCAATTCGCGTGCTTCGTCATCGGTCTGCGCCGTTGTAACGATTGCAATATCAAGTCCGCGGATCTGGTCTATTTTATCGTAGTCAACTTCGGGGAAAATAATTTGCTCTTTTAGGCCCATGTTATAATTGCCCCGGCCATCAAAACTGTTTCGCGAAATCCCGCGAAAATCACGCAATTGGGGCAATGCAAAGTTGACAAGGCGTTCGAGGAATTCATACATCATAATCCCGCGCAGGGTTACCATGCAACCAACCGGTAGCCCTTTCCGAAGTTTAAAGTTCGAGATCGCCTGCTTGGCACGCCTTATAGCGGGTTTTTGCCCGGTAATAGCGGTCAAATCAGCCAGGGCACTATCGAGCAATTTGCTATCCTGAGCAGCCTCACCAACACCAATATTGACGACAATTTTTTCTAGCCGAGGTGCTTCCATCGCATTTTGATAGCCAAATTGCTTTAGCAAAGCTGGCTGAATATCCGTCTTATACAATTCCTTTAATCTAGCTTCCATAACCCCTTATCACTGAGAATCGATCATTTCGGAACTTCTCACCGAAACCCTGACAAACTTGCCCGTATCCAATTGTTTATGGCCAATCCTCGTGGGTGCATCTGTCTTTGGGCACATTACCATTAAATTAGAGACGTGTATTGGGGCTTCGCGTTCAAAAATACCACCCTGTTGTTCCTGAGAAGTGGGTTTGGTATGATGCATCATCATGCGGACGCCCTCAACGACAACGCGTTTCTTGTCCTTGGTTATACTGAGGACGGTCCCCCTCTTACCCTTATCATTGCCGGAAATTACTTGCACCGTATCGCCCCTGCGAATATTCATAAAATGCCGATCCTCTATGGATATTAAATTAAAGTTATTAAATCACTTCGGGAGCAAGGGAAACGATACGCATAAACTGTTTATCCCTCAATTCTCGGGCCACGGGACCAAAAATTCTCGTGCCACGGGGCTCGTTATTATCGTCGAGCAAAACTGCGGCATTTTCATCAAAGCGTATATAAGAACCGTCGGGGCGCCTATATTCTTTTTTTGTCCGCACGACCACTGCGTGTGCCACTTGCCCCTCGGTTAGGGGCCCATTGGGCATTACGTCGTGCACAGCTACTACAATTAAATCTCCTACGGAGGCGTACCGCTTCCCCGATCCGCCCAAAACGCGTATACATCTTGCGTTTCGAGCACCGGCGTTATCCGCCATTGTCAATACTGAATATTCTCTAATCATGGCTTTCTATTCATCAGTACTGCGTTCAATAATTTCGGTCAAGTACCACCTTTTGGTCTTACTCATAGGCCGGCATTCACGGATGCGCACAAGATCGCCCAGTTTTGACTCGTTTTTTTCATCATGGGCTACAAATTTGACAGTGCGTTGAATAATCCGGCCATATAATTCGTGGGGAATCCGCTGATCTATAACAACTACCCGCGTCTTGGGGTTATCGGCTTTAACAACCCTTCCTTCGGTAGTGCGCCGACCTATTTTGTGCTTAGCCATACTTTAATTTTCTCCACTAGCCAGTGTTCTCAAGCCAAGTTCATGTTCTTTGAGGATGGTCCGGACAAGGGCGATCTCACGCCGCACCTGACGCAACCTTATAGGGCTACTCAACTGGCTAGCCACGTGCTGAAAGCGAAGATTAAAACTTTCTTCCATGAGTTCGTCGAGCCGCACCTTGACCTCGGCATGGCTCATTTCCCTAAATTCAGTGGCTTTCATGCCCCCTCTACGCGTTCAACAATCTTGGTTTTGATTGGCAATTTATGCCCCGCAAGTCGGAATGCTTCTTTTGCAGTTTCGAATGGAATACCTGAAAGTTCAAACATTACGCGCCCGGGTTTAACTACGGCAACCCAACCCTCTGGGGCCCCCTTCCCTTTCCCCATACGCGTCTCAGCCGGCTTTTTAGTAATAGGTTTATCGGGAAAAATGCGAATCCAATATTTGCCCGTTCGACTCATGGAGCGACTAATTGCTATGCGAGCTGCTTCAATTTGCCGGCTACTGATCCAGCCAGGTTCTAAAGCTTTGAGGCCAAATTCTCCAAAGGAAACCATATCACCTCCCTTGGTATTACCCCGCATACGACCTCGCGCTTGTTTTCTCCACTTTACTTTTTTTGGCATTAACATTGCGTTTTACCCCAGCAAAAAATTAATTCACCTAGATTGTCCAGCAACACCCTCTTCGTCGATAGCCTCACCATGACAGATCCAGACTTTAACCCCAACTGTTCCGGAAACAGTAAAGGCAGTAGCGGTAGCATAGTCAATATCTGCACGCAATGTGTGCAAAGGAACTCTACCTGCGGGTTCAGACCTTTCGCGGCGCGCCATTTCGGAACCCCCAATGCGCCCGGAACAAATAATTCTAATGCCCTCGGCCCCCATGCGCATAGAAGAAGCAATTGCCTTTTTCATAGCCCTGCGAAAGGCTACCCGCTGTTGGAGTTGCCTGGCAAGATTATCGGCGACCAGTTGCGCATCGAGTTCGGGCTTTTTGATCTCCTGTATATTAAGAGAGACATCTTTACCCGTAAGTTGTTTAAGTTCATCCCGCAATTTGTCGACTTCAGCCCCACGCCGGCCAATTGCAATTCCTGGTCGAGCAGTAAAAACTTCAACGGTTACCCGTTTGGGCTGCCTTTCAATATTTATGCGAGAAATACCAGCACGCTGTAAACGCTGACTCAAATAGCGCCTGAGCATTAAATCTTCTTTCAACAATTCGACAAAATCTTTTTCGGCATACCAATTTGAACGCCAACCTTTAATTATGCCGAGGCGAAAGCCATATGGGTGGGTTTTCTGTCCCAAGTGCCCTCCTAAGAGAGATTAATTTAACTGATCACCTACAATTATAGTAAGATGACTCTGTCTTTTTGAGATTCGATCGGCGGAGCCTCGAGCTCTAGGTCGAATTCTTTTTAATTCGCGCCCTTCATCCGCAAAAACAGTAACGACAAAAAGTTCATCGGCATCAATCGGATTTTCAATATCCTGATTAATAGCATTAGCAATTGCAGATCTCAAGGTTTTTTCAACTACCTTTGCCACAGGCCTAGGCGAGAACCGTAGAATACTCAATGCCTCTTCCACCGGCTTGAGACGGATATGGTCAATCAATTGGCGCAACTTTGTGGCTGGGACACCAACGTGCCTGGTTATTGCCCTTGCTTCCATCTTCCGCCCCCGTTAAGTGCGAACTTCGCTAGTGCGTTCAGTGGAACGAGCTGAATGCCCGCGAAAAGTGCGCGTTGGGGCAAACTCACCCAATTTGTGACCCACCATATTTTCCGTTACATAAACCGGAATGAATTTATTGCCATTGTGAACTGCTAAAGTGTGTCCAACAAAATCTGGCATAATAGTCGATCGTCTCGACCAGGTTTTGATTACCCGCTTTTCACCAGTGCGATTGAATTCTTCGATTTTTTTGAGCAAATGCTCGTCTGCAAAAGGACCTTTTTTAATTGATCTGGGCATCGACCAATGAACTCCTCATCGCTTTGATCCGCGCCGACGAACAATCATGGCGCTGGACTTTTTGTTTCGTTTTCGGGTTTTGTATCCTTTAGTGGGTTTGCCCCAGGGTGTCACCGGATGGCGCCCGCCCGAACTTTTTCCCTCACCGCCACCATGGGGATGATCGACCGGATTCATAACAACTCCACGAACTTTAGGGCGCCTACCCAACCAGCGGGACCGACCGGCTTTACCCAGCACAATATTTCCATGCTCTAAATTGCCAACTTGACCCAACGTAGCCGAACATTCGTCTCTGACCTCACGCGTTTCCCCCGATGGCAACCTCAACTGGGCCCGCCCTTCGGCACGCGCTAGAAGTTGAACGGCAACTCCAGCACTCCGAGCCATCTGCCCGCCCCGCCCGGGATTTAATTCTACATTATGCACTGCGGAGCCTAGAGGAATTCGGGACAAAGGCAGTGAGTTCCCTACCTGGATTGGGGCATCGGGACCAGCCATGACCGATGCACCGACCTGAAGCCCCTGGGGCGCAAGTATATAGCGCTTCTCGCCATCACTATATGTAATTAGGGCAATAAACGCAGACCGATTTGGGTCGTATTCTATTGTAGCAACCTTACCCGGAATTCCGATTTTATCACGTTTAAAATCAATGAGGCGATACCGTCTTTTGTGTCCCCCGCCCCGCCGCCTCAATGTCATGCGCCCCTGGCTATTGCGGCCACCGGATTTAGCCAGCGGAGCAAGCAAAGACTTCTGCGGTGTCCCGGCCGTAACTTCTTCAAAAGAATTGACCGTCTTAAAACGTTGAGTAGGGGTTACGGCTCTAAATTTTTTTACCGGCATGGCTAAGCCTCCAGGTCCCAGGCCACTATTTTAAACACTTTCGAGTAC
>CAXFTV010000487.1:0-7562 GCA_964005845.1 uncultured bacterium | reverse complement strand
TATATCGTTCCCCAGGTTGCCATCGCCTCGCGCGGAGAGGTTTTCACCGTGCGTCTTTTTTACCGCGGTGCGCTCGATCAGGTGACGCGGGTGGCTCTCGATTTAAGCTCGCTGACCTCGGTGGCACTGGTGCGTATCTTGCTGCGCGAAAAATACCAATTGGATCCCGAATTTGTCGAGGCGGCTCCCGATCTTTATAGTATGCTGGAGCGGGCAGAAGCCGCTCTGCTGATCGGGGATTCCGTATTTCGCTACGTGGACGCCTCAATAGCCAGTTTGGACCTGGGGCGGGTGTGGACGGAGTTGACCGGTGATCCCTTTGTATTTGCCTTCTGGGCCGGCCGGCGGGGCGTTCTCTCTCCGGTGCAGACCCGGGAACTGATCCAGGCCGGTAGGGCGGGGCGGGAACAAATTCCCGCAATAGCCAGTAGTTTTGCGCGTCAGTTCACCGGTTCCTACGAACTATACGAACGCTATCTCCGCGAATACATACACTTTGATCTGGGGGCGGCGGAGTTGGCAGGTTTGCGTCGGTTTTATGATTTGGCTCATCGACACGGACTGATCGATGCGGTCCCCGAACTGCGTTTTTATGATATGGTTTCTCAAGCATAGCAGCCGGCGTGGACCTTGCGGCAATGACGCTGCCAGTCGGGCATCGGTTCGCCGGGGGATGCTAATTGGAATGCGGCAATGAGTTTGTTGAACGCGGTCGTGGTCTATGGCCGCATGATCAAATTTTCCCACAGTATCTTTGCCCTGCCCTTTGCTCTCAGCGGTGCCTTTCTGGCCGCGACCCAGACGGGCATAAGCCCCCGGCAGATTGGGTGGATCGTGGTGGCCATGATCGGAGCGCGGAGTGCGGCCATGGGCTTCAACCGGCTGGTGGATCGGCACATTGACGCGGCCAATCCGCGCACCCGGAACAGGGAGTTGCCCCGCGGGGTGGTGGCGCCGTGGGCCGTGGGCTGTTTCGTCATCCTTTCGGCTACTGCGCTGGTACTGGCGGCACAAAGACTCAATCCACTCTGTCTCTACTTGTCGCCCCTGGTCCTGGCTGTGCTGTTCTTCTATTCGCTGACAAAACGCTTTACCTGGACCTCACACCTGGTCCTGGGACTATGTCTGGGGGGGGCTCCACTTGGAGCCTGGATTGCGATTACCGGCCGCGTTGATCTGGCCCCGGTTTTCCTTACCCTGGCGGTTCTCGCCTGGGTAGCTGGATTCGATATCATTTACGCCTGTCAGGATCACCATTTCGACAGGGAAGCAGGATTGTTTTCGATCCCGGTCCGTTTCGGCATCCCCATCGCTTTGCACATCGCGCGGTTTTTGCACCTGCTCGCCGTGGTACTGCTGGCGTTGCTGGCGCAATTTTTGGAGCTGCATATGCTCTACTTAGTTGGAGTGGGCGGAGTCGCGCTGTTGCTGATTTACGAGCACCGCTTGGTGCGGGCCGAAGATTTGTCCAGGCTGGACATGGCATTTTTTACCATGAACGGCATCATCAGCGTGGTCTACTTCGCCTTCACCCTGGCAGACCTGCTGATTCTGGGCGATGGCTGGAGTCTGCTGATAGGGTGAATGGCATCCGCAAGTAAAAGGAGTACCCAACCAATGAACGCCGACAAAAAGAACCCGATCAGCTTTGCCGAAATGGTCGAGGCCGTCGATGATTCCGTCTATCAAATTCGCACTCGGGCCCCCGGCCCGGAGGGCCAACTGCCGCTGCAGATAGAGCAGGTCGTAAAATCCCCCAGCGGCGACATCTTCGGCTTCAGCCAGAATGCGGGCATGGGTTGGAATCCGGCCGAATTGGGCCGCAGGGAGTTTCTCATCCTCAGCACCCTGGGCGGGGTGCGCGCTCCCGACGGCAGGCCGGTAGCGCTGGGCTACCACACCGGCCACTGGGAAGTGGGCTTGCTGGTAGAGGCGGCGGCGGCGGAGATCCAGCGCCTGGGTGGCATCCCCTTTGCAGGCCATTGTTCAGATCCGTGCGACGGCCGTTCTCAGGGCACCACGGGCATGTTCGACAGTCTGCCCTATCGCAACGATGCGGCCATAGTACTGGGGCGCCTGATTCGCTCGCTGCCGACCCGCCGGGGCGTCATGGGTGTAGGAACCTGCGACAAGGGCCTGCCCGCGGTATTGATTGCCCTGGCCGGGGCTCGCGACCTGCCGGTAATTGCGGTGCCCGGCGGTGTGACCCTGCCGCCCGAACGGGGAGAGGATGCCGGCAGCATCCAGTCGGCGGGCGTGCGCTTGGCCCACGGTGAGATGAGCATCGACGAGGTCAACGATCTGGGCTGTCGGGCCTGTGCTACAGCGGGAGGTGGATGCCAGTTCCTGGGCACGGCGGCGACTTCGCAGGTAGTGGCCGAAGCCCTTGGGTTGACCGTGCCACACGCGGCTTTAGCACCTTCGGGGGAAGAGGTCTGGCGCGATATGGCGGTGCGGTCCGGCCGCGCCTTGATGGCCATGGAGACGGCCGGCATCACTTCCAACCAGATTCTCACTGACGCGGCTCTGCACAATGCCATGGTTACCCATGCGGCTTTCGGAGGTTCGACCAATCTAATTCTGCACATTCCGGCGGTGGCCTTTGCCGCGGGCCGTCGCCGGCCCACGGTGGAGGACTGGGACCGGGTCAACCGCCAGGTGCCGCGGCTGGTGGACGTCTTGCCGAACGGCCCGGAGTACCACGTGACTGTGCGCGCTTTTCTGGCGGGCGGAGTGCCAGAGGTGATGCTGCATTTGCGGCGCTTGGGGCTGCTAGAAGAGCAGGCCCTGACGGCCACGGGGCAGACGCTGGGCGCAAACCTGGACTGGTGGGAGGGCAGTGAGCGGCGGCGGCTCTTTCGCCAGAAATTGCTGCAGTTGGACGGCGTCGACGCCGACGATGTCATCATGAATCCCGAGCGGGCGCGCGGCAAAGGTTTGACCAGCACGGTGTGTTTTCCCACCGGCAATCTGGCCCCCGAAGGTTCGGTGGTGAAGAGCACCTCCATCGATCCGTCTGTAGTGGATGCGGACGGGGTATATCGGCACCGGGGGCCGGCCAGGATATTTACCACGGAGAGGGCGGCCATGGCGGCGATAAAAGGGCAGCAAATCCGTCCCGGCGACGTGATGGTACTGCTCAGTTGCGGGCCCATGGGCAGCGGTATGGAGGAGATTGCCCAGGTTACCATAGCGCTCAAATACCTCGAATTCGGCAAACGCGTGGCGGTGCTGACGGATGCCCGCTTTTCGGGTTTTTCCACTGGTGCCTGCATCGGTCACATCGGCCCCGAAGCCCTTGCCGGCGGTCCCGTCGGCAAGCTGGTTGACGGAGATGTCATCGAAGTCGTCGTCGACCGTGAGAACCTGCGCGGCAGCATCGATCTGGTGGGGCACCGGGACGAGGAGTTCGGGGCGGAAAAGGGCACCCAGGTACTGGCAGGGCGCGCTTCGCGGCCCGACCTGGCCCCCGAAGAGGAGTTGCCGGACGATACCCGATTGTGGGCGGCCCTGCAAAATGTGGGCGGTGGCACCTGGGGTGGTTGCGTCTACGATGTCGATGCGATCGTTGAAACCCTGCGTGCCGGCAGCGAAGCCCTGGCGGCCGAGAAAGTAAAAAATTCGCCATGAGCGCAGTGGCGAAAGAAGTCGTCGTCGCGGTGACCGGTGCCAGCGGGGCGATCTACGCGGCCCGCCTGCTGCGCGCCCTGCTGGCGCTTGGGCATGGGGTTCACCTGGTGCTATCAAAATACGGTCGCTATCTGCTGCACGAGGAACTGGATTACCGGCCCGAACGAGAATCGATAAGCGAATTTCTGCTGCGCCTCTACGGGGAAGAGGTGCGCAATGGCCGGCTAAGTGAATATGGGTTCAACGATTTGGCCTGTACCATTGCCAGCGGTTCGGTGCCGGTGGACGGCATGGCAGTTATTCCCTGTTCGGCAAAAACCCTTTCCGGCATTGCCCACGGGGCTTCAGCCAATCTGATCGAACGGGTGGCGGACGTGACTCTGAAGGAGCGGCGGCCCCTGATTCTGGTGCCGCGAGAGACCCCGCTAAATCTAATTCAACTGCGCAATCTCACGCTCGTGGCCGAAGCCGGGGCCACTATCCTGCCAGCCATGCCGGCCTTTTATCAGAAACCTCAGACTTTCGACGACCTGGCGGATTTCATCGCCGGAAGGGTCTGCAATCTGCTCCACATTGAACACGATCTCTTCCGGGCCTGGCCGGGGGCGAGGGGGTTGGGGGAAGGCTGAAAGCACGCATCCCACCATGCCCGCGAAGCGACGCGCTCCCATCTCTCCCCACTCGGTGGTGGCTCAAGGAGCGCAGGCGTCGCCAAGATGCAGATCGTCCCGCATCCCGTCTGGGGCCCCTATGCCGACGCTAGAGCCGAGCATCTTTTTCCGCAAAAAAATAAGGGATCCGAAGCATCCATCTGTGCGAGGAGGAACAGATGGCACAGGGGAGATCTTACTTCGGATCCCTTGGTTGACAAGGGGGTTAAGCTGTCTGCATAGCTGTATTGCAAGCTCTGTGCCAGACTTTTTTTAAAATGTTAAAAAACATTCTTAAGTTAATATTTAACAGTAATATATAAAATTAAAATTTTTCGGAAAAACCACTTGATACCAAGTGTTTTTTTGTGGCAATAATCGCGTTATGTTGAGGCCTTCAAGGAAGCGGCCACAAGATGTGGGGAGCAACTGGGTAGAGGAAAAAAATGCCCCTGGAAAAAGGGGAAATTATTGCTCTCCCCCTGCGAAGAAATTTCCCTAGCTGCCATCAGCGAGCTCTGAGGATGGGTTTTTGGAGCGAGGATGGGCGAGACCAGGCAGGAAATTTCTTCGCAGGGAGCTTTGAAGTCGGGGATGGGGAGAATTTATGCCGGGACGCTGCTAAGGGTGGGGCGGGGGCTTTTGGTACCACTCGATCAAAACCTGTTCGGCTGGTTTGTTCCGGGGAGTGAAACCGGGGTCCTCAATGCCGCCGCGATCCAGATCGCTATACCACTTCCACCAGTACATCCCATAAAACCACGATTTGGGCCAGAAGGTTGCGAAAATGGCCTGGTAACAGCGCCCCTGGGCTTCCAGGTCGACAGTGTCGCGCGCCCGGGGCCAGGACCATGGGCGGATGCTGGTGCCGCGCGCACTCTTGAAACCCACCTCGGCAAAGAGGATGGGTTTACCTGTTCTCCGGTGTAGCAAAGCCATCTCGTCGGCTATGTTGGCAGCGTGGCGGTGCAACTCGGCCAGAGAGGCTTCGGGAGTGCTGCCGAGAGGAAAAAAGGCGTTTATGCCGATGTAATCGAGAGCATCCCAGAAGGCAATGTGTTCGTATTCGGCCCACCAGTTGGCCGCGTAGACCAGCGGTCCGGGGTAGTGTTGGCGTACGCGGTTGATGAGGCGGCGCCAGTCGGCTTGGCGCTGAATTGCGGTAGTGCTCAGCTCCGTCCCGATGCAGAGTAATTCGACCCCTTCGGCGGCGGCCAATCTGGCATAGTGCAGGATAAATCGCTCGTAGGCGGAAAACCACTTTTCCCAGTCCTCTTCAGCAGCCATTTCAATGGCGCCCCACCACTTCTCATTGGAGCGATCTCGGAGCCAGATATGCGGGTTCAGCATGACCTTGAGCTCGAGCCGGCGGGCTTCCCGAATCGCGTGGCGCAGATGGGCGTCGGGCGGATCTCCTTCCAGGTAGATATTCGGGTCGTCGAAGGTGTGCTGATAGGCAAAAGGATTGAGGGCTATCCACTCCGTCCCAACCTGGTGTTTAAGATAGTGGAGATAATCCTGTGCGCGTTTTGAGAGGAGGTTGTTCGCGGTCTGGTAAAGGTGGGTAAAGGTGATGCCCTGCTGCCATTGGGGGGCCTCTGGAAGGCCCTTCGGCATCGCCGCTTTTGGAGGTTGGGCGAGAAACCCAAGCAAGGACAAAGAGGCGGTGAGCCAGATCCTTTTGCAGGTGCTCATCGGGTTTTCGGGCTTTATCCCAATTGGCCCACGTCCGGGCACAAAAGTTCCCTGGGCAGCATGCTCTGAATCAGATGGCCGGATTCTCTGACCAGGGCGCGGCACAGGGCCCAAGGTCCGAAGCTGCAGACGATTTCGCCCTTGAGGGCGGTGGGGGCTTCCAGCGGGATGGACAAACCTTGAAAAAGGGATTGGACTTGTGGCCAACTGAGTTCCAGTCGGGGCGTCCGCATGCTCATTCCCCACATGGTGATGGCCTGCTGCGTCAGGTAGTAGTGGTCCTTATGGCGCCGGGCAATGCGCATGCCGGCGCGGATAAAAAAGGGGAAGTTCTGCTGAAAAGCGGCTGCCTCCCGGGGGCGCGAGTAGAGGTGGCGGCGCACCAGCTCCAGAGTTTGCCCAGAGGGGCAGGGCATGGCAAAACCCCACTGTTCTTGCAGGCGTTCCCGCGCCTCGCAAGCTCCGGCCTCGGAAGCAGTTGCCGTGGTCCAGGTTGCAGCATCCGCCTCCCTGGTGGGCCAGGTAGTCGTTCCCTCTTTGCGCATGCGGGCCACGCAGGCGCCTTCGGTGTCGTGGAGGTGGGGCCAGATTCTCACTATGTGGGCAAAGTCCGCCGGATAGCGTTCTGCAACTGCCGCGGGCAGGGGAACCGGATCGATGATTTCGCTGGGCAGAATTTCGACCTGTCCCGGGTATTTATCCACCAGGCCCTGGATGACTTCTTCGTTTTCTTCCAGTGAGAGGGAACAGGTGGAGTAAACCAGGAAGCCCCCCGGGCGGAGCATGTGGAAAGCCGCGCGCAGGAGGCCTTTTTGCTGCTGGGCCTGGCGCTGTGCGTCAGCCACCGACCAGTAGCGCAGCATTTTTTTATCTTTGCACAAGATGCCATCGCCGCTGCAGGGGGCATCCAGCAGGATGCGGTCGAAATAATTGTGGAAATAGCGCGCCAGCATATTGCCTGGCGCCTGGCTCAAAACGGCATTGGACAGGCCGCAGCGTTCCAGATTGCCGACCAGGGCGGGCACGCGCTTGTTGCGTGGTTCGTTGGCCAGGAGCAGGCCGGTATTGCGCATGCGCGCCCCGATCTGGGTGGCCTTGCCGCCGGGTGCCGCTGCCAGATCGAGAATGCGCTCGTCGGGTTGGGGGTCCAGGATTTCGACCGCCAGGGTGGGGGCCTTGGCCTGAATGTACAAAGCCCCCACGGCATGCTCCAGGGTGCGCCCGAGTCGTTGTTCGGGTTCGGGCAGGACAAAGGCTTCGCGGCACCAGGGCACCTGGCGGCCGCGCTCTTGCAAGATAGGGCGCAGGGTTGCGGATTGGGGAATCAGGGGGTTGAGGCGCAGGCCGGCCGGAGGCGGGGTCAAAGAGGCGCGGCGGAAGGCGGCGGCCTGGGCGGGGTCCGGGAGTAGTTGGCGCAGGTGCCCAAGCAGCTTATCCAGGCGTGCCAGAGCCACCCCATCGAGTTCCTCTTTGCGCAAAGCTCTGCTTGTATCTTTATTATTCATAAACCCTTAATTGTAGACACATATTTTGAACATGGCAAGTTGCATGGGCGCGCAGACCACTTTTATCGTGAGTGATTTACAC